>CAYSRK010000077.1:0-2373 GCA_964433385.1 uncultured Spirochaetales bacterium | reverse complement strand
AGAGGTGACGATTCAAATTGTTGACGGTGAGCGGGAGCATACCGGGTCTACCCGTAACGGCATAACATCAAGCAGTTACGGGACCTGGAGCGCCAGCTTCATCTTCCTGCGGGAGTGATGCAGGCAGGGGCCGGGTCCAGGTTTGACTTGCCTTTTCACCGTCTGAACAGGTACCTTTGAACTCAGACAGCTGTGTCTAAGGAGAAGCTATGGAATCCGGAAAAAGCAGAACGCTGCTCACCATTCTCAACACGTTCGGGCTGGCAGCCGCGCTGGTTATGAACAGCCTCGCCAATGCCTTGCCGCTGAACGGTAAGACTACCGGCGAGATATCGGACTCACTGCCCAACCTCTTCGCCCCCGCTGGAGTTACGTTTGCCATCTGGGGAGTCATCTATCTGCTGCTGATCATCTATGCTGCGTACGAGTACCGCCTCCTGAAGCAGACGCCTGATCCCTACGATCCGATCAGCAGCGCGGGGATCTGGTTTTTCCTCTCAACGTTCGCCAACGCCCTCTGGATAGTCGCCTGGCACTGGGAGCAGCAGCTTATCTCCCTGCTGCTGATCGGACTCATCTGGTTCTCACTATTTGTGATCTACCGGAAGGTGTCCCGTTACAGAGAGAAAACCGGGGTTTGGCACACGCTGGCGGTTGAAATTCCTATCAGCGTATACTTCGGCTGGATTACGGTTGCCTCCATAGCCAACGTCACGACACTGCTGGTCTCCGTCGGGTGGAACGGTTTCGGCCTTAGCCCGCAGTTCTGGGCGGTAACGGTCATAGCGGTTGCCCTTGTGATCAATCTGCTCGTTCTCTTCAGGAAAAACGATGTCTGGTTCGCGCTGGTGGGTCTGTGGGCATCTGTCGGCATCCTGATCAAGCGCACAGGGGGGGGATTTGAGCCTGATCCAGCGGTTGCCGCCGCAGCCGCAGTCGCTGTCGTGCTGCTTGGAATCACCGTATTGATGAAAATCCTTATCGGGGTCAAACAGGGACTGACAGCGGCCAAGTAGCCGAATCCGAAGCTTTTACCTCTATCCTCTTGGTTTTTCAGCCGGTAATGTTGTATACTCTGCCCGGTTGCCAAGGGGGTTTTTTATCATGAGTGCACAGTACTATTATCCTGAGAACTATCGCCCGCTTCTCTCCCTCGAGGAGACCGAGAAGGCCATTGCCGATATTAAGAATTTTTTCCAGACCTATCTCTCCGCCCAGCTGAAACTGCGCCGGGTGACAGCTCCGCTTTTTCTTGAATCGGGAACGGGAGTCAACGACGATCTGAACGGAGTGGAGAAACCGGTCTCCTTCCAGCCCAAGGGCATGGACGGGATTACTGCCGAGATACCCCAGTCCCTCGCCAAATGGAAACGGATGATGCTCGGTGACTACCGGATTCCTGCCGGGTACGGCCTCTACACCGATATGAACGCCATACGGCCTGATGAAGAACCGGACAATCTTCACTCCTACTACGTTGACCAGTGGGACTGGGAGATGGCTGTAACTCCCCAATCACGGACCCTGGCTTTCCTCAAGCAGGTGGTACGGAAGATCTACGCCACCCTGACAGCGGCCGAGTTTCTTGTCTACGAGAGCTACCCCGAGATCACCCCCATGCTTCCCGATGAGATCACTTTCCTGCACACTGAGGAGCTCTGCCGAGCTTACCCGGACCTCTCTCCTGTTGAGCGGGAGTCCATGGCGGCGAAGGAGCACGGTGCGGTCTTTCTCATCGGAATCGGATCGGAACTCTCTGACGGGAAGCCGCACGACGGGCGGGCCCCTGATTACGATGACTGGAGCTCACCCAATGAAGAGGGCTTTACAGGCCTGAACGGCGACATTCTCCTCTGGAACCCGGTGCTTGAACGGACCTTTGAACTCTCCTCCATGGGGATACGGGTCAATCGTGAAGCCCTGCTGCGGCAGCTTGACATCCGGGGTGCCCGGGAGCGCAGCAAACTGCTGTTCCATACCCGGCTGCTCAACGGTGAATTTCCCGAAGCTGTCGGCGGCGGGATTGGACAGTCCCGCCTCTGCATGTTTCTCCTGCGCAAAGCCCATATCGGGGAGGTGCAGGCCAGTCTGTGGCCGGAGACGGTTCGCCGGGGATGCGCCGAGCACGGCATACCGCTGATGTAGGCGCAAAACAGCCCCCTTTTCGACTGGTTATCCGCAAGGTTCTTTATTGACTGAGCCCGGGAAAAATCGGTACTATAAGGCGGTGATGAAAGAAATCACGCTGCTTGAAGCGTGTCTTTCAGGTGAGAAAATTTTTGGATCTAAGTTTTTTACCGTGTAATCCATCATCTACCCGGCATCCTTGAGAGTAGGCTTCGGCAACTGGAACACGGTCTGTTTAAGCCGTTT
>CAYSRK010000076.1:0-6671 GCA_964433385.1 uncultured Spirochaetales bacterium | reverse complement strand
CACCTTATTGATAAAATCGGAAAAGAGCGATATCGCGATAACCAGCGAGGCGATTGCCAGCGAGGGATAGAGAACGGTCCAGGGCGCCTCCCTGATAATTGACTTGTTCTCGATGACCATCATACCCCAGTCGGGCGTGGGCGGCTGGAGGCCGACCCCGAGAAATCCGAGCGAGGCGATCATCATGATCGAGTAGGCGAAGCGGGCGGTTATCTCCACAAGAACCGGTCCGATCGTGTTGGGAAGAATCTCGACGAACATGATGTAGAGATGGGACTCCCCCCGGATACGCGCGGCATCGACGTACTCATAGCCCTTGCAGGTAAGCAGCGCGCCGCGGGCAACCCTGGCAGTCGCAGGGGTGTAGGCAATCGATACGATGATCGTAAGGCTGAGAATCGAAGAGTCGCCGAGTATGCCGAGAATCACCATTGAGAGCACCAGCGGGGGTATAGCCATGACGATATCCATGACCCGCAGGAAGATCGTATCCAGGGTTCCGCCGAAGTAGCCGGCGGTGAACCCGATCATGATCCCCGCAATGGAGGAGAGGATGCTCGTCATCAGGGCAATCGTCAGGATCGTCCTGCTCCCGTAGATAATTCGGGTGAGCACATCCCGCCCGAGAGAATCGGTGCCGAGCAGATGTCCCCCCTGACCCGGGGCGCTCATCTGGTACTCCATATCCATCGCCGTGTAGGTAAAGGGAGTGAGAACCGGACCCAAGAGAGCAGCGAGAATCCAGAGAAAGAGCACGGAGAGCCCGATAATCGCAGCCGGACTGCGGCCGAGCATTTTAAGAAAATCCTTCATGCCTCGCCTCCCTTGAATCTGATGCGCGGATTGAGAAACGAGTAGAGCATATCGGTGACAAAGGTCGAGACTACGAAGATGGCCGTTATAAAGAGGACGCAGGCCTCAATCAGCGGCACATCCCGGGTCTTGATGGCTGACATGGTAAGCGAACCGAGTCCGGGAAACCCGAAGAGAGTCTCCACTACGATAAGCCCGCCGAAGAGCCAGCCCATATTCATCCCGATAATCGTTATCGTCGGCAGCAGGGCATTTTTCAGGGCATGGCGCAGGATAACGTAAGTACGCGGCAGTCCCTTGAGGGTGGCCGAGCGGATGTAGTCGGAGCTCATCACCGTCACCATCGAGGAACGCTGCATCCGTGAGACGTAGCCGAACATCACGAAGGTGATCGACAGCGCCGGGAGGATTAATATGTTCAGGTTCCCCCAGAGCGTCTCACCTATCGGGATAACGCTTGTTATCGGGAGGAGCTTCAGCTTGACCGAGAATATCGTGATCAGAATGATCCCCGATACGAACTCAGGCAGGGCCATTGTCGCCAGTCCGGTGAACGAGATCACCGAATCGGCCGTCTTTCCCGCCTTCACGCCGGCAACCACACCGAAGAAGATCGACAGCGGCACGTAGAACAGCAGCGCTGTGAGGGCAAGCACCACGGAATGGCCCACCCGGCGCCAGAAAATGGTATTGATCTGCACGCCCCTCATATAGAGCGACTCTCCCAGGTCACCCCGGATAAATCCGCCGGCCCAGCGCCCGTAGCGCACGAGCAGCGGATCATCAAGCTCCATCGCATCCCTGAGGGCAGCGACGGCTTCCGGGGTTGCGCTCTGCCCGAGGACTGTCTGGGCGACATCCCCGGGCATCACTTCAACCAGAAAAAAGATCAGAAAGGACATTACGACCAGGGTAAGCAGAACAAACCCCAGCCGTTTCAGTAAAGTCCTGAAAAACATCATCGTCGCAGGCCTATTGGGCTAACGTCGCATATTTCAGCTGCACGAGCATGGTCAGCGGCTGACGGTAGTCCTGGACAGCGTCATTGAGGGCGACCAGATAGGGAACCTGGAGGTTCACCATTGTCCCCCGCTCGTAGAATACCTCCTGCAGGCGCTTGTAGAGCTCCATCCGCGCTTCATCGTCAACTTCCCTCTTGATGCTGTCTATCAGCTCATCTACCTCGGGATCATCCATGTGTGATTCATTCCAGGGACCTTCGGAGTGAAAGGCAAGGGAGAGCAGCATGGAGGGATCAACACGCACACCCCAGCCGGTGATCGACATCGGAACGTTGAGCCAGTGCTGGGAGAGGTAGATATCGCGGGGATACCCCTTGAGATCAAGATCGAATCCGGCTGGTGCAGTCATCTCCTTGAGCGCCTGCGCGATCTCATTCCCGTAGGGATGGTCGGATCCATAGTAAATCTCTACCGAAACCCCGTCAGGATAGCCGGCCTCGGAGAGCAGCTCCTTCGCCTTGTCAATATCCTGGCCGCGCAGCGGAATATCGTGGTACTGTGCAAGGGCGTTTACGATAGGCGACTCGTTGTAGTAGATCGTCTCATCCAGCGTCCCCTGACAGGCTTTCGCCAGGATTGCCGGATCAACGGCATACTTGAAGGCAAGCCGGACACGGTTGTCGTCAAACGGTTCCATACTCTGAACCAGGGCAATAAAACGCGACTCCTGGTAAGGGGAAACCACATTGAAACCGCCGAGCCCCTCAAGTCTCTTCTTGATTGTCGGTGAGATCTGGGGAACAATATCGACCTCGCCCGATTCAAGCAGCGATACGCTTGCATCAATATCGGGCACGAAGTATATTCTCAGCTCATCAGCCTTCGGATACCCGGTCTGCCAGTAGTTCTCGTTCTTCACCAGCAGAGCCGACTCTTTGGGAATCAGCCGCTCGAGTTTGAAGGCGCCGGTGCCCATAGGTGCTGACTCTCCGCGGCTGCCGTAGTCGTAGCTCGATGAAAGAATCGCCATATTGTAGTCGGTCAGAGTGTACATGAACGTCGGAAGGGAGGTGCTCAAGGTCAGGACCACCGTATAGTCGTCGGGAGTCTCTATCTTCTCAATGACGGAAAAGTCCTCCGCCTTCAGGTGACCGATATCCGGGTCCTGAGTCCTCTCCAGGGTAAACTTGACATCCTCGGCGGTGAAGTCCGAACCGTCGTGGAACGTGACCCCCTGCCGAAGCTTGAAAGTCCAGACGATTCCGTCGGGAGTACTCCACTCGGTGGCAAGCGCCGGGACCAGGTCACCGGTCCGGGCATCCATCTCAATGAGGTAGTCGTAAATTGAGGAGTTGAGGGAGAACGCCTGTCCGTCCCAGGAACCGGGGGTTATCAGGTTGGGAACCTGTTCCGCCACCCGCAGAACCATCTTCTCTTCAGCCGCTTCTCCCTCTCCGCCGGCAAACACTGCTGTCGCGGCAAAGAGAAACAGCACAGCTGCTGCTGTGTACATCATTCTTTTCATAATTAGTCTCCTTAACAGAAAAGAGTATAATACACCTTTTTAATAATTTCAATACTAAGTACAAAATATGAGACCATGCCCTGCAAAGCAGATTCAGAATGAATGTACAACTTGTTTCCGGATGTACAAAACTAGATATAAGCGAGAATTATCCCCTTTTCTGCACTTTTTCTGCTAAGATATGCCGGTTTCCCGAAAAGTTCCGGTTAGCTATTGCTGAGATTTTTCTCACTTACTATTAGCACACTAATTATAATAATTGTTAGCATACTAATGTTTAAACTGAGTAATGCGGGATTCTGCCGCATTTCTTGACAAAGGGTACGGTTTATCACACTATAGGCAGACAGACGGACAAGCTTACGCAGCCCCGAGGATATGAACTATGCACACAGCACCCGAATGCATCCCCTGTTTTTTCAAGCAAGCCTTCAGAATGGCCGCAAAGAGCAGCCTGAGCAGTGAGGAGCAGATGCGTTTCCTGCTTGAGCTGATGGGACGTCTCTCCCGCTCCTTCGATGCCGCCCAGCCGCCTCCGGTCCACGCAGCCTGGATACAGGAGCATATCAGCAGCCTGACCGGAATTGCTGATCCGTTTCTCGAGGAGAAACAGCTGAGCAACCGTGAGGCGCTTGCGGCTCTGCCGGAGATGAAGCGCCGGACGGCAGAGAGCGCCGATGAACTGCGGGAGGCGGTGCTGCTGGCGATTGCCGGGAATATCATCGACTTCGGCATTATGCAGCAGATTGATGTCGCCTCGGAGATCGACCGGATCCTGAAGCAGGAGCGGGAGCAGACCGCCCGCGAGGAGAGCCGTCTCTTCGCCTATGAGCGGCTGCGCAGCGCGCTCAGCAAAGCCTCAACCCTCATGTACCTCGGGGACAACAACGGGGAAGCGGTCTTTGACCGGCTGCTCATCGAGCAGATAACCGCCATGTTCCCCCATATCCGCATCACCTACGCTGCACGGGAGGTGCCGGTGCTCAATGATGTGACGGTCGCAGACGCCCTTTCTGTCGGATTGGACCGGCGGGCGATGGTTATCTCCAGCGGCAGCCGGATACCGGGTACGCTTCTGCAGGAGGCTTCCCAGCCCTTCGCCGATCTCTTCTCCAGCGCGGACGTGGTGATCAGCAAGGGGCAGGGAAACTTCGAGTCGCTCTCCGGGACGTGCGGGCGCCCGGTTTTCTATCTCTTCATGGCGAAATGCCGGGCGGTAGCCGATTATATCGGCGCACAGCTCGGTGATATCATCCTCACCGAGCTGTGAACGCCTTCAGACGGCAAGGCTGCGGCGGTTGAAGACCGCAACCGCTGATACGAACAGGGCAGCGGCAGCCGCTGCGGTCGCTGCAAGCGCAAGTACCAGCGGCGGACCGCCGGTGAGCACCAGCTCTATATCCATCAGGGTAAAGATCGAAAGCCTGCTCAGCCAGTGAAGATCGCTGCCCAGGTCCGAGACCATCCCGAGCACGAACATAGCCCCCGGCACCCCCGCGCCGACGGTCAGCGACCAGCGGGTCTCACTGAAGAGACAGGAGGCAAAGAAGGCCGCTCCGCTGACAGCCGCAAGCACGGTAAAGGTGAGCAGGTTGAGCAGGAGAAACCGGCCGATCTGCAGCATCCCGGGATAGCGGGTGATGCACATCAGCACGATAACTCCGGTCGTAACGGCAATATGAACAGCGAGGGTGATGAGCAGATAGGCCGCCTGCGTCACGGCAATGGTGATGCGTGAATTCGGCGAGGAGAGCAGGTAGACGATCGACCCCCGCTCCACGTGGGCTGCGATGAGCTTGTTGGCGATGACAGCAATGTAGATAAGCGGAAAGACGATCATGATGAAGCCGTAGAGGTAGCTTGCGACGTATTCAGTCAGGTCGGTCCCAAGCTTATCGAACCCCATCGCCTTGACCATTGCCTCGGGAAGAACGGCGATCATGTTTATCAGCGCCTCAGCGCTCTTCGGGTCGAACATGTAGACGCTGATCGATCCGTAGAGCAGGAGCACAAGCTGGATAAAGAGAAACAGGGGCCAGTGGGCCCGCAGGTCAGCCTTCAGCAGTGTCCGGTTCATGCCTCACCTCCTCCGGGCTGAGGATTCTCCCCGCTGCCGTAGTATTTCATGAAGACATCCTCCAGGGATTGCTGGCGGGAGGAAAAACCGGTAACCGCGAGGTTCGCGAGGAGGGAGAAGAGTTCGCGGTACTCCTCCTGCACGGTGATCTGCACCTGCATTTCTGCGAGTCTGCGGGTCTCGAACGGGGAGTCGAGAAGCTTCTGCGCATCCTGCCCTCTGCCGAGGGTAACAATGTAGACTTTCTGCTTCATGGCGTTGAGCTGCGCAACATCCTCGATGGCGGCGATCCTGCCTTCCCGCAGTATTCCTGCCCGGCTGCATACCCGCTGCACCTCCTCGAAGATGTGCGAGGAGAGCATGACCGTCTTCCCCCGCCTGCGCTCCTCCCCGATAAACTCCAGAAAGAGGTTCTGCATGAACGGGTCGAGTCCGCTCGTCGGTTCGTCGAGGATGTAGACATCCGGATCGTGCATGCAGGCCGCCACAATGGCGAGTTTCTGCCGCATACCTTTGGACATCCGGCTGATCTTCTGCCTGATATCGAGCGCGAACATATCCAGAAGCATCTCCTGCCGCCCGCTGTCGGGCATTCTCCTCAGATCCTTGAGAAACTGCAGGAAGGCAGCTCCGCTCATATGCTCAAAGAAGGCAATCTCCCCGGGGAGGTAGCCGATCATAGACTGGATCCGGTGCGGCCGGCTGCGGCAGTTGATCCCGGCTATCGATGCGTACCCGCTTGTGGGGTTGGTGAATCCGAGCAGGCTGCGGATCGTCGTCGTCTTGCCCGCCCCGTTGGGTCCGAGATATCCGAAGACCTCCCCCCGCTCAATGGTGAACGAGAGATCAAAGACCCCCCTCCCGCTGGAGTAAACCTGAGTGAGATGGTGCAGCTCTATCACGGCAGTGTCCTCCTGCCCGCCTGAGCAGGCGGTTACGAGTATAGCACGCCCGGGGAAGCAAAGAAACACGGGGGTTTTTTGGTTTGCCGTTTTTTTTGGTTTGCCGTTTTTTCTGACGGACTGCAGGCTACAGGTCGAGATTGAATTCGGCGATCTTGTTGATCAGGGTACGGCGCGAGATGCCGAGTTCCTCGGCAGCGCGGGTCCGGTTGCCTTCCCAGCGGTGGAGCGCCCTGATCACCGCCTCCCGCTCCAGTTCACTGATCGTCTTCGGTTCGTAGCGGGTACGCTCCTCCCCCGTTTCAGTTTCCTGCACAGCGGATGCAGATCGACCTTCGCGCAGTACTATCCCGCGCAGCTCAAGATCCTGCTTCTGCAGCAGCGGCTGCTCA
>CAYSRK010000075.1:0-2557 GCA_964433385.1 uncultured Spirochaetales bacterium | reverse complement strand
TCATCGATAAGAACTTGAATGGTCTCCGGTCCGAGGGTCTCGATATCCATCTGACCCCTGCCCGCAAAGAACTTCACCCGTCCGAAGATCTGGTCGGGACAGCCGGCGGTATTGGGACAGAAGGTATGCGCCCCGTTCTGCACCAGCAGCGTACCGCAGGAGGGACAGTGCTCCGGCATGCGCCACGTGCTCCTCCCCTCCTCATTTTTCTCGATAACGCGCTCGACAGCAGGAATAACGTCCCCCCGCTTTGAAACGGCCACCGTATCGCCAACGGCCAGTTCAAGCATATCGATATAGAGCTGGTTGTGGAGCGTGACATTTGAAATAGTGGAACCGCCGACAGCTGTCGGTTCAACCCGGGCCACGGGGGTAATCCGTCCGGTACGCCCTACCTGAATATCGATACCGACAACCCGGGTCACCCCCTCGGGCGCATCAAACTTGAAGGCCACCGCCCAGCGGGGATGGTGTCCGGTAAATCCCAACTGCTCCCGCACGGCCAGTTCGTTCACCTTGATCACCATTCCGTCAATATCATAGGCAAGCGTTCCCCGGCGCTCCTGCGCCTCCCTGATAAACTCCTCCATGTCGGCAGCACTTCCGCTCTGCCAGCCTGCCAGCAGCTTTTCCTCAGGAGGAGATTCTGCCCCGAAGATGCCGAACCAGGGATTGACCCGCAGCCCAAGCTCACGGAGGCGGACCATCAGAGCAGAGTGGGTCCCGGGAACCTCCCGGGGGTCGGCAAACGATGCCTCGTAGACGAATACGGTCAGGGCAACGGCTGCGGTATCGCTGCTCTTTTTCCTTCTCAGCGTCCCGGCCGCAAGATTGCGCGGGTTCGCGTAGGGGATATCCATCGAGGTATTGAGGGCAGAGAACGCCTCCCGCGGGAGGTAGACCTCACCCCGGACGGCAAGGGTCAGCGGTTGTGCAAGCCGCAGGGGGACTGAACGGATTGTTCTCACGTTCCCGGTGACGTCATTGCCGACAAATCCGTTTCCCCGGGTGAGGGCCCGCGCAAGCACCCCCTCCTCGTAGTAGAGGACGATCGAGACACCATCTATCTTCGGCTCCGCAGTGAATGAGAGAGACCGTTCGCTGCGCGCTGCTGTTCTTTCCATCCACTTCTGCACCGCCGCAAAAGAATAGGCTTTATCGAGGCTCAGCACGGGGAGCGTATGAGGCGCTTCCGGCAGGTCTCCCCCGAGGTCAGAGCCGACCCGGTAGGTCGGTGAATCGGGAAGCCGCAGCTGCGGGTATTCGGCTTCAAGCCGGATGAGCTCATCAAAGAGACGGTCATACTCCGTATCGCTTACCAGCGGCCGGCCGTCGATGTAGTATGCCCGCTCATACTCCTGAAGAAGTCCGGCAATCTGCTTCATCCTTTCCTGCGGGGAGGTATCGCTTTTCATGGGTATCAGTTTACCCGATATCCGCCGGATTTCAAACTGCCGGGAGAGAGAAAACCGCGGTGAAACAGCCGTCAGCCCGAACAGAGAAGGACCCGCCTCCTGTTTTCCCGCTTGTAACAGGTATCCTGCTCATGATAGGTTGTAAGCAGCCATGAACAGCGAAAAAGCTTATATCAGCGCCGCGGTCCGACCGAACCTTCTGCATGGGGTGGTTGTCAGAACCAAGACGCATTACCCGGGTCCGGTGACGCTCAGCGTCCCCCCCTATCCTCCCGACATCATCGTCATTACCAGCAAAAACATACCGGGATCAAACGCCGTAACCGTACTGAAGGCGACCATGCCCCTGCTCGCGGGTGAGACTGCTTCCTACATCGGGCAGCCGGTCGCCGCTGTTTTCGCCTCCTCCCTGGAGAAGGCAGCTGTGGCGGCCTCGCAGATAACCATCTCCCCCGGGCGCCCGCCGACAAAACGGGCTGTGAACGCAGCAGCGTCCCCTGAGGAAACCGCAGCCTCCGAGGAAGAGAGCCCCGCGGCACTGGAACCTGAGGAACAGACGCTGCAGGAGGAGGGTGAGCGGGGCAGGGAGCAGAGCATCCATCCCCGGGAGCTGTACGCAAAGACTGTCTCCTGGGGTGCTCCCGAGAAACTCTTCGCCGAAGCTGATTCTGTTCTGGAAAAGACCTATACCCTCGGTACTGAACGCTCCGCGCTTACTGCGCCGACCGGGGCCCTCGCTGAGGTCGAGGGGGATACGGTGCTCGTCCACGCCTCAACTCAGTGGCCGTTTCATGTCCGCTCGGTAGTCTCGGATGTCTGCGGCGTGCAGAAGCGGAAGGTTGTCGTCACCCAGACCGATTACCACCCGACCCATGACGAAAAACTGATATATCCCTCGGTCTATGCCGGTCTCTGTGCTGTCGCGGCCTTAAAGAGCGGACGGCCTGCCCGGATCATAGATACCGAACCCTCGTGGCGGCCGGAGATGGTGGTGACGCGCAAGACTGCGCTGAACCGGGAGAAGGAGCCGAAAGCGGAGATTATCGACATCCAGATCAACGTCGGCGCCTATGCCTTCTTCGCCGAAGAGATGATCGAGCAGACGATAGCCGGAGCGGCCCCGATCTATGATATCGAGGCCG
>CAYSRK010000074.1:0-5721 GCA_964433385.1 uncultured Spirochaetales bacterium | reverse complement strand
TTCCTCGCCGCCCTCCCTGCGCGGGCTGTCGCGGCTCTGCTGCAGTTAACCAGCCACGCGCTGCCTGTCAGCCCCCGCTATTCCCTCATGCTCATGATCCAGACTGCCGCAGGAGGGATTCTTTTCAGTCTTGCAGGTCTCCTGCTTATGCTCGCCCTGCACGGGGCTGAGCGAGCCTTTGCAGCGGTCCCGCTGCCTCTTCCCCTGAAAGCGGCTCTCGGAGGCGTTCTGCTGCTGATCCTTGCGGCGCTCACATCCGATGCCTGCCTCGGGCTGGGGAGGGAACAGATCGATATGATGCTCGCCGGGGGGAGCGTTCATCCGCTCGACTGGCTGACAAAGACCGCAGCGACTGCGATCACCCTCGGGGCAGGGGGTACCGGCGGGGTGATCTCGCCGGTCTTCTATGTCGGCACGGCAGCCGGAAGCGCCTACTCCTCCCTCATCGGGGCTGATGCGGGCCTCTTTGCCGCCCTGGGTCTGGTTTCCGTACTCTCCTGTTCAGCCAATGCTCCCATTGCGGCTGTACTGCTCGCGGGGGAACTCTTCGGTCCGGCAATCATGCCGGCAGCTGCTGTCAGCTGCGGCATCAGCTACCTCCTGACCCGCCACCGCAGGTTTCCCGAATCACTGCTGCTCTATGCAAAGCACCGCAGCTTCACCGTCTGAACCGGTCCGCTGCTGCAGGAATTCAGTCTTTCCCGTCATTTTCGCCGCAGCCCCAGATAATCTGAGCCGCTGTGTCTTCGCGCCAGCGGCTGTCCCACAGCTCAGGCTCGCTGTCAATCCGGCAGCAGATCTCTTCCAGGAGGTCACACCCGGCGAATGCCCATCCCCCGACGTAGCGTACGTTCCGGGGTATGGTTATGCGCGTGAGGGCGTCACACTCGCTGAAGGCCCATGAACCGATCACTCCGGTCTTCTCTGAGATTACCACCTCAGCAAGGTTCCAGGCACCCATGAAGGCGCTGTCCCCGATAACGGCCACGCTCTCGGGAAGGGTAAAGCTCGACTGCGGTATTCCAGCGGGATAGGTATGAAGGACAGCCATGTCATGCGAGTAGAGAATCCCCTCCTTCGCGGTGTAGGCGGGGTTTTCGGGGTGCACGCTGACGCTCTGCAGCAGCAGGCAGTCGCTGAAGGCCCCTGAACCGATATCGACTGAAGAGGCGGGAATGGTTACTGTTGTCAGTCCCCGGCAGCCCAGAAAGGCCCAGGCTCCGATCTCAGTGACTGAGGGCGGTATTGTGACTTGAGCCAGTCCGGCAGCATCTCTGAAGGCTTCCTCTTCTATGCGGCTTACACCTTCGGGTATGGAGTACCTGCTGAGGGGAGCGCCTGCCGGGTAGGTGTGCAGCGTCGTTCCGTCACGGGTGAAGAGCACCCCGTCCACGGCGGTGTAGTGGGGGTTTTCGGGGGATACGGTAATGGCGGCAAGCTGCATGCAGCCGGCGAAGGCCGATTTCCTGATCTCGCTGACCGATGGGGGGATGCTGACGGAGTTCAGGGCACTCTGCCAGAAGGCATAGATACCGATTGATGAGAGCCCTTCGGGTAAAATCACCGCGGCTGCCCGGCTGCGGTAGAAGGCAAAGTCTTCGATGCGGGTAACCTGAAGCCCGTCTATGGACTCAGGTATCCGTACAATGGCAGCGGAGCCTGTGTATCCTGTTACCGTCACTTCGGATCCGGTCACCACATAGGTGAAGAGCTGCCCCGGCTCAGCAGCGGGTTCCGGCTCCTCTTCGCTGCGATACTCCGGGCTCTGCTCGTCTTCCGCCTTCTCGCTGCTGCATCCTGCGAAAGCGAGTATGATACCCAGTACTGCCGCCAGCTTTTTCCTGCGCATGGCTCTCCTCCGTTTTAGGGGCATGGTAGGGAAAGGTTTCTGCCGTGTCAATGGAGTGCCGGATTGACACGGCAGGAGGGAAAGGTGAGAATTTGCGGTATGGTTCAGCTGAATATCATTCTTGTCGGCGTTCTGGTCGGCGGCTGGGCGGGTGCCCGGATCATGAAGGTTCTCCGGCTGCCGGGGGTGCTCGGCATGCTGCTTTTCGGAGTCGCCGCCGGTCCTTTACTGCGCGGCAGAGCGCCTGAGGTCTTTTGGGAGATAGCTCCTCTGCTGCGTTCGACCGCACTTATCATCATCCTCCTGCGCGCTGGGCTTGGGCTGAGAAGGGAGGCGCTGAAGAAGTCGGGCCTGACGGCTCTTCTGCTCTCCGTGCTTCCCTGCCTCTTTGAGGGAACGGTTCTGACACTGCTGTTCAGCCGTTTCTGGGGTTTTGATCTGTACACTGCCGGGGCTGCGGGTTTTCTGCTGTCAGCAGTTTCCCCGGCGGCCGTTGTGCCCTCCATGCTCACGCTCATGGAATCGGGATACGGCAGAGAGCGCGAGGTTCCCACAACGATTCTTGCAGCGGCTTCAGCTGATGATGTAATTGCCGTCTCTGTTTTTACCATCTTTTTGAACTTAGCGCTCGAACAGCAGCATCCCGGCACAGCTTCCTCCACAGCTGCGGCCGGGCTTTGGAGTATCCCGGCTGCGCTCATCGGTGCGATCGCCCTTGGAGCTGCAGCGGGTTTTATCCTTGCCGCTTCCTTCCGCCGTCATCATACCCGCATTCGTGCGACTGAGAAGTTCATGCTCATTCTGGCTGCCGCGGTTATGTTCGTCGAAATAGGGAACTACCTCCATCTTGCCGCCCTGCTGGGAATTATGACAATCGGATTCGTGCTGGTCGAGCGAGCTGAGACGGTCGCCCATGAACTTGCCGGAAAGCTGGACAAGGCCTGGGTTATTGCTGAAATTCTCCTCTTTGTGCTTATCGGCGCCGCAGTGGACCCGACGCATACGCTGTCAGTCGGTCTCAAGGGAGCGGCTGCGGTCGCTGTCGGTCTTGCTGCGCGTGCTCTCGGTGTCATGGCTGCTCTTGTTCCGTCAAAATTCTCAAGGAAAGAGCGGCTGTTCTGCCTGATCGCCTATATCCCTAAGGCGACTGTCCAGGCAGCCCTCGGCTCAGCCGCTCTATCTGCCGGCCTCCCCGGGGGAGAGGAAATTCTCTCCCTGGCGGTAATCGCTATTCTCCTTACCGCTCCCCTCGGTCTTTTAGGCATCAGGATCTTCGGGCCGCGACTGCTAGGGATTCCCGCTGAAACCGTCCCGGGCAGTCAGCTGATTTCAGAAGATTGAAAGCCTTTTTTCCTGCGGCCTCCTATGGTATCATGAATGTACGGTCAAGCGGTATAACCGGTCCGTATCAGCTTAGTGTTACCTGGAGGGGTATATGGAACAGATAGGATTTATTGGGGCAGGCATGATGGGTTCAGGGATAGCGTGCCGTCTTTCGGCAGCAGGATACCCGGTAACGGCTCACAAACGGCACATACGGGAGGATGACCCGCTTGTCCGGAAGCTGAGGAACCATCCGATTGAGATTACCGAGGATCTTTCTGCGGTGTTCGCCAAGGCTGAAGTCCTGTTCACCTGTCTGCCTGACTCACCCACGATGGAGCAGGTTCTCCTCGAGGGTATGCTCACCGTGCCGGAGAATAAGCTGAACGTAAGGGCGGTCATCGACTTCACCACCGCCCACCCCGAATCTTCACGAAAGATTGCCCATGCGCTCGGGGAACGGGGAATCACGTTTCTCGATGCCCCGATGACTGGCGGTCCGATGAATGCCGATGAGGGGACTATCCGTCTGGCAGTCGGCGGTGAACGGGAGCTGTTCGACCGCTTTTCTTCTCTCTTCAGCGCGATTGCCGATCCGTTCTACTACGCCGGTCCGGTCGGGTCGGGGAATATCGTGAAGCTGATCAACAACTACCTGGCAATCATGAACACCTGCGCCTCAGCGGCGGTTTTTACGCTTATTGAGGAAAGTCCGATCGATAAGGAGTCATTCTACCAGTTCATCTCCCGCAGCGGGGGCAACAGCTGGGGTTTCCAGAATCTCATGGGCAGCATCCGAAGCGGGGAGTTTCCGCTGAGTTTCGCTCTCGGACTCGCTCACAAGGACCTGCGGTACATGCGGGACCTCTTTGATGAGGCGGGGGGCTTCCCCCTCTTTTCAGGCACCATTGATACGATGAGCCGGGCAGTCAGCGACGGTTACGGTTCAAAGGATCTGCGTGAGGTCTTCTTCAGCGTGAAACAGCATCTGAAACCGCTGTAAACTGACTGCTGTACACGGGAAATACCGTTTGCATACACCAGCAGGAGGACGCTGATGCTGCGAATGTTTGGAACAGATCTGCCGATCCGCTCTTGTTCTGGTGTCCGACGGGCAGCTTCCTTCAGAGTGCATTTTTTCGCTGGTGCGCTGCGGGCTCTGTTCCCGGTTCTTCTGTTTCTCCTTTTCACTCTCCAGGAATCCTCCGGTGCAGTGACGGGCACATCAGTCCGGGTAGGGGTGTACGAGAACGCTCCGAAGGTATTCACCGATGATGCGGGGAGACCGGCGGGCATCTTCATCGATATCATAGAATTCATAGCCGAAGAGGAGGGATGGGAGCTCGAGTATGTTCCCGGAACTTGGAATGAGGGTCTGCAGCGGCTGCAGCGGGGCGAGATTGACCTGATGCCGGATGTCGCCTTCACCGCCGAGCGCGCTGAACGCTACCGGTTTCACTCAGTTCCGGTTATCTCCTCCTGGCTGGAGATATATGCTCCCCGGGAGAGCGGGATCAGCGGCATCAGCGACCTGAACGGTAAAACCCTGCTGGTGCTTGAGGGTTCCGTGCAGCAGCAGACGCTTTCGAATCTTAACGCCGGAATGGACCCCGGGCCTGTTCTTGTGCAGGTCCCGGATTATCCGGTGATGTTCGCGATGGTCGCAGAGCAGCAGGCAGATGCAGCTGTCACCAACCGGTTCTTTGGCGCGCTGCATGCCGAGGAGTATGACCTGGTCAGTACCTCGGTATTATTTGATCCGTCAGACCTCTTCTTTGCCGCTCCATCCCCCAATTCTGCCGAAACAGGTGACAGGCTCGACTATTCCGGGATGCTGAATGTGATAGACCGGCATTTGCGCAGGCTGAAGGAAAATCCTGATTCGATCTATTTTTCCACGCTGACCCGGTGGACCTCGCACAGCACCGAGCTGCCCCTGCCCGTCTGGGTCTGGAGGGCAGCAGCCGCAGCGGCCGCGGTGCTGATCTTCAGTGTTGCCGGTAACGGGATACTCAAGCGCAGGGTGAATCAGCGCACAGCTGAGCTGTCAGCGGTCAACCGGGATATGGAGAGGCGAATCACCGAGCGGACTGCAGAGCTCTACGAAACGATGAAGCGGGCGCAGGCGGCTGATAAGCTTAAGTCGACGTTTCTCGCCACGATGTCGCATGAGCTCAGAACGCCGCTCAACTCAATTATCGGATTTACCGGGATTCTGCTCAAGGAGCTGGCCGGGCCCCTGAACAGCGAGCAGAAGAAGCAGCTGACGATGGTACAGACCAGCTCCCGCCATCTTCTCGATCTTATCAATGACGTTCTTGACATTTCAAAGATAGAGGCGGGTCAGATGGATATTGTACGTTCATCGTTTCCGGTGCGCGATTCCATCCAGAAAACGGTCAACTACATCAGGCCGGCTGCTGAGCGGAAGGGGATCGCCGTGCACTGCTTCATTGATGATGATTCGGGTACGATGGTAACTGACCAGCGGCGTTTTGAGCAGGTACTGCTCAATCTGCTCAACAATGCGGTGAAGTTCACCGAGGAGG
>CAYSRK010000073.1:0-8629 GCA_964433385.1 uncultured Spirochaetales bacterium | reverse complement strand
CGCATCGGCGAGCAGGGCGGCGAGCGTTGCGTAGAGATCAAGCAGTGTCCTGCTTGTGGAGAGGAGCGGATTGAGCAGAGAAACGAGCTGCTGGTGGGCTGCATACTCAGTCCTGAGGGAGAGTACGCGGAGGTTGTCGATCAGGAGGGCAAGGCTGAGAAGCAGAGACTGCGTCTTCTCGCTGTCAAGCTGCTCAACCGCTGTGCGGCAGCAGGAGGAGAGCGGAGAACTCCCGGTTTTCTCCTCATTACGGCTGATCTGTTCCAACTGCTGCCCTGCTGCTCCATGCAGCTCCCGCAAGAGCGTCTGGTCCGGCAGATAGCGGGTGACTGCATCGACGCGGGCTATGGACTCCAGCTTTTCCAGCTGTCCGACAAGCGCGTGCGTCTGCTCAAGTGATCCGCTTCGAATGCTGAGCGTACCGGGAGTTATGCCGAAGATCGACTCGGTCCGTTTCTCAAGCGCAATCGATTCAAGAACAGCGGAGTCGGCAGCTGCCGGGTCAGCTTCGGTCTGCACATCAAAGGCGTTTATGAGAAAGAAGAAAGCGGCAGTGGCAAAGACAAGAAATACTGCCCCGGGAAACCTGCTTATAAGGCGGCCGGTATAGGCCGATATGCTGGCTGAGGAGCGCATGCTGATCAGCGAATCTTTTCTTTTACTGACCCTGATCCAGGAGTTCCTCAGCGTGAGCATGGCTGGCAGGAGCAGAAGCATAACCAGCGGAACGGTGATGATGCCGACCGCGGCGGTTACCGACAGCTCCCTCAGGATGCTCGAATCAGCAGTCCCGAGGAGGGCGGCTGCTGCTGCGGCGGTCACCGCCCCGGTCAGGATGGCAGGGCCGCTGCGGGCTGCACCTGTGCAGATGCTCTGCGTAAACGGGGTTCCCTTCTCCCGCTCGCGGATAAAGGCCGTCAGATAATGAACAGCGGTATCGATGCCGAGGCCGAACATGCCGAGGGTAAACATGGCAGAGACGATGTTTATCCGCCCGAGCATGTACCCTGCGGCTGCAAAGGTTACGATAACACCCGCAAGGAGCGGGATGCCCGCCACAAGGAGGGTGCTTTTCATGCGGAAGGTGAACGTGATGAGGATGATGATCAGCAGCCCCGTCAGCAGCAGTGCGGTCGGCAGGCCGTCGCTGCGCAGGAGCGCCTCATCCCGGGCTGTTACTGCGGCCCCGCTCAAGCCCAGAGAAATATCATAGACCCCTTCAAGGGGTAAAACACCCTCCTCAATTCTGCCGATATAGTCCTGCAGCTTATTGCCCTCATCAGGTGAAAATTTCGGTCTGACAATCAGAATCGCCATAGTCTGCTCGTCATTCATGATATACGGAGGGGAAAGCAGGAGTTCCTCCAGAAACTGCGCAAAGGCGGCAGTAAGCTCTTCATCCGGCTTCCCGGTACGATAACCCTCCAGCAGGGTGTGCAGGCGGGCAAGCCAGTTGCGGATCTGCTCTTTTTTCAAACTTGTGAGATTCTGTGAGTCGAGCAGGAGGCTGAGTTTACGGTTCCACGCGGCGGCGGCTGCCGGCGGGTCATGGAAACTGAGCAGGTCCGCCGATTCTCCGGCCAAAGCAGGAAGCAGGGGGGAAGGTTCAAAGACGGCGGTTCCGCTGTCGCCGCTGACACTGAGAATCAGGTCAGCGTACTCCTCCCCGCGCAGGACGATCGCGGCTGCGTCAGCTGCCTCTCTGAGGGTCTGCGGAGTACCGCCCTCAAGGATGACAAAGATTGTTTGCGCTGAGGCGAAGTGTTCCTGGATCGTTTCGAGTTCAAGGGCTGCTTCCGTTTTACGGGGCATGAGAGAGAAAAGTGAGATATCGAGAGGGAGCCGCATTATGCCGTAGACAGCGAGGCCGGTTATCAGAAAAGCTGAAAACAGGACCGCTGCGGTATGGCGGATGATAAAGCTGCCTGAGGCGCTGAGCAGGTGTTCGATGTTACTCTTCATTGACTACGGTACTTCCCATTGCGGCTTCACTGTCTGTCTTGAGCATAATTGCCTCAATGCTGTCTGTCAATTGAGCAGAACGAATGATGCAGCGCACAGTTTCAAACGGTCGCAGGGCGCTGCTCAGGTCAGCGCCTTCGTTCTCTGCATGCCTTGATGCCTGCGGACAGGGGCAGCAGCAGGGCGGCAGCGAATGATGCGGTGACGAAGAGCCATTTGAGCGGGGTGGCAATGGAGAGTGCAAGGCCGCAGAGAAGGCAGCATTCAGGATACCGGCTCATCAGCAGGGTAGCGGCAGTGTTCTCAAGGAGGTCGAAGAAGATTGCGAGAAACGGGAGGAGGATGAGTTTGCTCATCCTGTCACCGGGTGCGCTGAGTCTGCGGATGCCGAAGGCAATGCTGGTGAGGAGGAACGCTCCATAGGCGGCAGGCCAGACGAGGTCAAAGGTCCAGCGAGCTCTGATATAGGCTCTTCGGCCCTCCTCTCCGTACGCTTCTGCGCTGCGGCAGGCCCGCTGCGGGGTATTGAAGAGGGCGGTGTCGATTTCCGTCCCCTCCGGGGTGTATGCTGCGGCTTTCTCCGCTTCAGCGGGAAGGATGAAGAGGAGGAAGAGCAGCATCAGAAGCGCCGCTGCTGCAAAGGTGGCCGGACGGCCTGCGATTGTGATCAGTTTTTCCATGGCTGCCCCCGTGAGAAAAGCCTATTGTACCATGGGTGCTGCGGTCAATCTCCCTTTTTTTTCCGGGTTTTGTGAACCGCGGGTTTTCCACGGTACGCAGGGGCGTACTTTGAGCCTCTCTGCCGGCCGGCTCCGGGGCCGTAGGGCGGGGTCCGCTGCTTGATTCTCACCCGCTTTCCCATTACCGATATCCTGCTCAGCGCCTGCTCGACAGCCTCACCGGCATCCGAGGGGACTTCAAAGCGGGTATAGGTGTCGGAGGTCACGATTTTCCCCACGGGTATCTGTCTTCCATCGGTCTGGCGGTTGATGATGGAGAGGAGCTCCTTTTTGAAGAAGCGGTCGTTCGTGCCGAGATTGATGGTGAGCCAGACGGTATTCTCCCCCCCTGTTTCCGGGAACGGACGGCGGTAGGCCTGCGGCCGTTCAAAGCGGTCGTTCTGGGTTCGCTGAAAGCTATTCTCAGGTTTTACCGGCGACAGGTCGGGCGTCTGTTCGTAGTAGGTCAGGAAGCGGTTGAACTCGAGACTGAGCACTTTGCCGATGATCTTCTCACGGTCGAGTCCGGAGAGTTTCTCCTCAATCAGAGGCAGATAGGGTCCGATAAGCTGCTCATCGACTTGAGAAGAACGGATGCGGTCCACGAGGTGGAGCAGCTGCTGTTCGCAGATTTCCCTTCCTCCCGGGACCGGCGTTTCGGTTATCTTCTGGCTGATGAGCTGTTCTATCCGACGGATCTTGTGCCGCTCTTTCATGTTGATGATTGCGAGCGAGAGTCCGGATTTGCCGGCTCTGCCCGTGCGGCCGCTGCGGTGATTGTAGGTTTCCAGTTCGTCGGGGAGGTCGTAGTGGATGACATGGGTCAGGTTCTGTACGTCGAGACCCCGGGCGGCGATATCGGTAGCTACGAGGAGGCTGAGGGGTCCGTCACGGAATTTCTGCATAATCGCTTCACGCTGCTGCTGGGAGAGGTCTCCGTGAAGCGCGTCGGCGTTATACCCCTCTTTGACGAGTTTTTCGGCGAGGCTGCGGGCTTCAATGCGGGTTCTGCAGAAGATAATGCCGTAGATTTCGGGGTAGTAGTCAGCAAGACGTTTAAGGGCGAGAAATTTGTCACGGGCGTGGACCATGCAGTACCGGTGTTCTATGGTGGCAGCTCCGGCGTTTTTACGGCCCATGGTAATTTCAACCGGATTGCGCATATAGGTTGCAGCTATGGCGGCAACTTCCGGGGGCATGGTGGCGGAGAACAGCAGCGTGGTTCTCTCAGGAGGAACGGAGGTGAGTATTTCGTCAAGCTCTTCCTTGAATCCCATGTTCAGCATGGTGTCCGCCTCATCAAGGATCAGGTGGGTGAGGGAGGAGAGGTCTGCTACTCCTCTTCCCATCAGGTCCCGCAGCCTCCCCGGTGTGGCGATAATGATTCTTGCCCCTCTTCTGAGAGCATCTATCTGGGGCCGATAACCGGCTCCGCCGTACACTGCGATGATGCCAGGGTCGGGCATGAAGCGGGAGAACTGGCGCATGTCACGTTCAATCTGCTGACAGAGTTCCCGGGTGGGGCAGAGGACGAGGACCTGAGTGGTCCTGACGGTAAAGTCAAGGGTGTGAAGCAGCGGAAGTCCGAAGGCTGCTGTCTTGCCCGTTCCGGTCTGGGAGAGTCCGACAAGGTCGCGCCGGCTCTTTTCGAGCAGGAAGGGGATTACCTGCTCCTGTACGGGTGTGGGCTCGATGAAGCCCATGGCCTCAACGGCCTTTTGAATCTGTTCCTGCAGGGGGAATTCTGTAAAGTTCAATATCTTTCCTCATTGTTGTCGCGGTTATGCCCCATGCCGGTCAGGGTTCTGCATGCGGGGCTGGTCATATCTCTTGTTCCGGATGATTGGTTCTGGGTATCAGCGTAATCAGCAGGGAAGAGCAGGCAGCTGTCGATTTGCATCTGCGGCTGTCGTATGTAGATATATAGAGAAATCTGTAATTATGCAAGAGGGGGAAAGAGAGCCTGAGGCAGGCAGCCGGCTGTTTATGCCCGAGCTGTTATGTGCTAGTATGCCGGGGGACGGGGAAGCAGGTGATTGTTAGCGCGAGCCGCCGGACAGACATTCCGGCTTTTCAGGGGAGAGCGCTCTCCGGGTATATCAGCCGGGGGTTTGCAGACACGGTAAATCCCTACAACAGCAGGCAGGTCAGGCGGGTTTCCCTCCTCCCCGAGGATGTGGATGCGCTGGTGCTGTGGACGAAAAACGGGATTCCGTTTGTTCCGTATGTCGATTCACTTGCTCCGTATGCGTGGTACCTGCAGTATACGATAAACGGATACGGAGATGCGGTTGAACCGAATATCCCCAGGTGGGAGGCTGCTGCAGACAATTTCTGCGAGTTCTCTGACCGCTTCGGACGGGAGCGGATGGTGTGGCGCTACGATCCGGTGTGCATCAGTTCCGAATTCACTGTTTCCTATCATTGTAAGAGATTCTCTGTTCTTGCCCGCCGCATAGCCTCTTCGGCTGCGCTGTGCGTGCTGAGTTTTCTCGATATGTACCGGCGCAATGCGAAAGGCTGTGCAGTTGCGGGTATCAGGCCGCCCGATGAAGGTGAGGTTCGGGAGCTGGCCGGGGCTTTTGCCGGTACTGCCGGAGAGCTGGGGCTGGAGCTTGAGACCTGCGCGGAGCCGTACGATCTGCTGGAGTTCGGGATCAGGCCCGGTGCCTGTGTTGACAGCCGTCGCATTGCCATGATTTCCGGCAAGGAGATCTCGGCCCCTGCTGCCGGGAGGCAGCGGGAGTACTGCCGCTGCGTCAAAAGCGTGGATATCGGAAGCTACGGAACCTGCCGCGGCGGGTGCGTCTACTGCTATGCCCGGGGGAGCAGGGGGTGAGTTGACGGCTGGAATAAATATTAGTATTTTCTGAGGGTTATTGCGGAGGATGCCTGAAAACGGTTTTTTTGTCGACAGCAATACAATACTATAATTTCAATACCATATTGGATACTGGGAGTAACGATGGAACATTTAACACTGGAAACATTCAAAGAGAAGATTTTCAACTGGGAAGAGAGCAAGGACTGGAATTACAAGGGGGACCTTCCCTGTATCATTGATTTTTACGCCGACTGGTGCGGGCCGTGCAAGATGGTGGCCCCGGTCCTGGAAGACCTGTCGAAGGAGTACGACGGGAAGGTGAATTTCTACAAGATCGATACGGAGGACCAGCAGGAGCTTGCCGGTCTGTTCGGGATCAGCAGCATTCCGACGTTCCTGTTCTGCCCGAAGGAGGGCAAGCCGCAGTCTGCCGCCGGCGCGCTTCCGCGCAGCACGTTTGAGAGCGCCATTGCCGATGTGCTGCTCAATGAGACTGCAGAGGAAGAGGCCTGAGCAGCAGACTGATACATACATCGGTACAGGCCGTACAGGATGACAGATTCCGTTTTACCGTTCACACCCCGTCGGAGATATCTGACGGGGTTTTTTTACCCGTGGTCGGCCGCACCCCTATCCCCTTAAGAACATACTGCCGAGCAGTACGCTGACGCTGATCCTTACCGTCGCCCCGATTGGCTGGTTGAATGCAGTACCGGTTTTCAGCTGACAGAGGAGAGTCCGGCACACTCCCGGCAGAGGTACCCGCATTATCAGATTGATGAGAATTCGGCTCTGTTTGGTCGCAGAGACAAATCGGCTTCTGCGGGAGCTGATGAAAAGATTAGGTATTCCGATGTACAGTTAGCTAAAATAGTTATATAATGCGTTATATTAGCTAATTTGCGGCATGCAGGGAGGGATAGCATGTATGTATCGGCAACGGAAGTGCAGAACAACTTTGGGAAATATCTGAAACTCTGCAAGGTTGAAAATATCATTATCACGAGAAACGGGAAAAAGCGGGCCGTACTGCTCTACTATCCAAGGAACCATGATGGATATGAGGCCGGTGAGCCGATCGTCGAGTATGGAACCAATCCCAGGAAAGAGGGGTATGTCACCTATCAGCGATTTCTTGATCTGACGGAAAACAGTGAGAATCGCTATGAGCTGATTGATGGGGAAGTGTACCTGCTTGCTTCACCGACGTTTACTCACCAGAAGATTCTGGGGGAGCTGTACATGAGTTTTCGCTCCTATTTCAGTTCGCACGTTTCCTGTGATCCGTTCATGGCTCCCTTTGATATAGAGCTCATTCGGCAGCCGCTCAAGCAGCTGCGGGAAGTCACTGAGGATGATAAGAATGTTGTTCAGCCGGATCTGATGGTGCTCTGTGATTATCAGAAAGATATCAACGAAAAGGATAAGTACAAAGGAACCCCTGAACTGGTTGTGGAAATTCTCTCCCCGTCAACCAGGGGAAAGGACCGTATAAAAAAGCTCGGGCTCTATATGGAGAGCGGGGTCTCGGAATGCTGGATAGCGGACCCGGTGAACAAGTCGATTATGGTCTATGCATTCAAGGATTACGAGCTTGATGCTGATGCCGTCTACCTGTCAGGTCAGCAGGCAGCCTCAGAATGCTTTCCGGGTCTGCAGGTTGCCGTCGATACCCTGTTTGCCTGAGAGGACAATGCTGTTGTAATTCCTGCCGGTCAATCTTCACTTTTGCCTGCATGCCAGGCTTTCAGGTAGCCGAGGCCGATGAGGAGCTCGGGGACCGGAAGGAGAAAGGCGACAGTCAGTTCTTCATATGCGTCAAAGTGGATGAAGTGCATGAGTGCCGCTGCAAGCATGATCAGGGCTGACGGCAGCGGGAAGCGGCCCGAGAGGGCGAGGGCAGCTGCGGCAGGAACGATGATTGTCCCTGTCTCCATGAGAAAGGCTATGAGCCCGTGGTCTTCTGAAAAGGAGCTCATGATAATGAACAGGCCCCAGAACAGCAGGATGATCCCGGATATGATCCGGCCTGCTGAGAGTCCGTCCCAGAACTGGAAGAAGTAGGTCAGGTAGTAGCTCATCAGGGTTATGACCAGGAGGTTCATGAGTATCGCATCGACGGTCCAGTTCAGGAGGCCGGTCTTGGCGGAGATGATGAAGTAGAAGAGGGTGAGTCCGGTGATGATCGTACTCATACGGGCTGCTTTCGCCCCTGATTCCCGCTGAAATTCATCGTGGTCCTGCAGGAGCCCGAGGAGACGGAGCAGGGCTGGGATGAAGAGGGCGGCTGCTGCAGCGGAGAGAAACCAGGGGCTGAGGGTGAAGCCGAGGATGAGGCCGGCAGTTCCCAGTATGCTTGCCCCGATTGTCCAGGGGGAGACTGCGCGGATACGGGTGATGAGGTGTCGTGGGCTGGGTTTCATGGTTTGTCTCCTGTTCCGGGCGCCTGCAGTGTTCCGTCTGTCCAGAAGAGTTCCTCCACTTGTCTGTGAAGCACTTCAGCCAGGCGGAGGGCGAGCAGGACGGAGGGGTTGTAGGTGCCCTTCTCTACGGCTGCGATGGTCTGCCGGCTGACGTCTGCGGCAGCTGCGAGCTGTTCCTGGGTAAGGTCGGAAAGTACCCGGTACTGTTTTATGCTGTTCTGCAGGGGCGATGATCGCAGTTTCATGTGATCATTGTAAAGTAAAGTTAACATAAAGTAAAGTAAGATTTACACAATTTGTTCTGCACACCTGAAGTAAGCTGCAAAAGGGTCCGGTACAGATACGGTTTTCTTCATGTGATCTGAAGGCAGGCGACTATATATTGACAATCCTCAGGTGAATCGATACTATTCTTTTCACGAGTCAAGCCCGGATGGCGGAATTGGTAGACGCGCTAGTTTCAGGGACTAGTGTCCATGCGGACGTGGAGGTTCGAGTCCTCTTCCGGGCAACAGCTTATAATAAAAGCAATTAGCTCCCTATTTTAGGGAGCTTTTTTGTGCTCGAATACCACTTTTTATAGGCTCAGATCAGAAAACTGTGGGATTGAGGAGAAAATATAGAAAAAGGACGCGAAATATTCTACGTTTGTAATAACGACAAAACAAACAGAAGGAATAATCGCGCCCTATGCAAGACAG
>CAYSRK010000072.1:0-3753 GCA_964433385.1 uncultured Spirochaetales bacterium | reverse complement strand
GAGCGGTTGGTTCGCAATCAACAGGTCGTGGGTTCGAATCCCATATCCTCCATCATGCAAAAAAGGCAGACCCGTCTCCCCGTTGAGACGGGTTTTCTTCTTCCCCTTGTTTCTAAGGGGGATTACGCCCGTTCTACATCGTTTGAAACACTTCCCTGCACCATCGATTCTCCCCATCCTCCAGCCTTTCTTTCTCTGTTTGGCCCCTGATTCTCTGTGTTCTCCGGACCAAGTCCGAAGCTCGTCCGGGAGGCGAACGAGGTGATTCTGCTCCACCGGGAAAAGGTCTTCCCGGAAGCTCTCGATATTCTGGAAGGCGGTGGAAAGCAGTGACGACAGTGTTGTACTGCGGCGGAAGGAGGGGTATGATCAAGAGCGGAATATCCGCACTGGACAAGGAGCCGGTTCATATGGGGACAACGATACTTCTTATCTATACCGGGGGAACGATCGGCATGATGGCCGATCAGCAGCATGCCGGAGTACTGAAAAACGTCGATTTTGCCCGGATTGAGCGGGAGATTCCCGGCCTCAGAAACCTCGGCTGCCGTCTTGAGGTCCGCACGTTTGATCCGGTAATCGATTCCTCAAACATAACCCCGGAAAACTGGGCGGAACTTGCCCTGATGATACGGGATGCTTACGACTCCTATGACGGCTTCGTCATCCTCCACGGCACCGATACCATGGCCTACACCGCCTCAGCGCTCAGTTTCATGCTTGAAAATCTGGCTAAACCGGTCATTCTTACCGGTTCCCAGATACCGATCGGGGTTCTGCGGACCGACGGGAAGGAGAACCTCATAACGGCTGTCGAGATTGCTGCAGCCCGCAGGGACACGGTGCCTCTAGTCCCCGAGGTCTGCGTCTACTTTGAATCGGCCCTACTGCGGGGGAACAGGACCACCAAGTACAGCGTTGAACAGCTGCATGCCTTTGAATCCCCCAACTGCCCGCCGCTCGCCTCAGCCGGAATCGATATCACCTACAACCATTCGGTTATAAGGCCTCCGGCCCGGAAACAGCTTGAGATTCACACCGGTCTGAACCGGCATATCGCCCTGATCACACTCCACCCGGGAATGGACACCTCAGTCCTCACCGCTGTCCTTGCCGCAGAAAAACTCAAAGGCGTCGTCCTGAGAACATACGGAGCGGGAAATGCCCCGATGGATGAGACTTTCCGGCAGCTGATTGCCGAGGCGGTTTCCCGCGACATCATCTTTCTCAATATCACCCAGTGCAGCCGGGGATCGGTAAATATGAGGCTCTATGAAACAGGAACGTTTCTGGACAGTCTCGGCGTCGTTTCAGGCCACGACATGACCACCGAAGCGGCGGTTGCCAAAATGATGCACCTGCTTGCCGCCGATATCCCGGATAGCCGCAAGAAAACTCTCCTGCAGCGGTCACTGCGCGGTGAACTCAGTGAGGAACCGTCAGCTTCCTGCCCGGACTGATCGCCTGTCACAGCCGTTTCTCCATCATGATGTGAGGTATGCCGGCTTCAAAAAAGAGCTCCCCCGCCTGCTCGAAACCCAGCCTGCGGTAATACTCCTTGAGGTATGCCTGGGCATGCATCGAAACCCGCTCAAGCCCCCTGCGCCTCGCCGTCTCCACAGCCTCTCTCACAAGTTTCTGTCCAAGACCCAAATCTCTGTACGGCTTAAGCACCGCAATCCGCTGCAGCACCGCGGTGCGGGAGTCCGTCTGCCGGAACCTGAGACAGCCGACAGCCTTCAGGGTATCTTCGGTATCCCTGCCGTACCCCCGCTGGGCGACAATGTGCTCAAGCTCTTCATCAAGGCCGTCCTGCTCGATCAGCAGGTCCACCCCCTGCTCCTCAACAAAGACCTGCCGGCGGATACGCTTCACCCGCTCAAGCAGGGCCGCCTCATGGCTTCCCGCTCTATAGGGAGGCGCTATCATACACAGCGCCGTCTCGGGAAGCAGCTTTTCCATAGCCGCAAATACCCAGTCATCATTGCGATAGGCAACAAGACCTCGTTCCTCATACCCCCTGCGGCGGTACCAGGGGCGCAGGGGAGTATTTTTCACATGCGCATCAAGACGCAGCGACCGAGCTCCCCTCCGCTCAGCCAGCTTCTCGGCAAAAGTCATGCAGAAATTGCCCAGCCCCTGGCCCTGCCGTTTCGGGTCCACCGCCAGCTGGTTTAGATAGAGGGCTGACGCTTCCTCCCCCCGCCAGGGTATGTCGGCGTGCGCCCCGGAAGAACCCTCCGCCCCGACGGTGATGACCGCCGCCAGCTCATTCCCAACCTCGCAGGCGTATACCTTGCCGGCCTCGATGTTGGCGGCAATCATATCCCGCGTAGGGTACTCATCGCCCCACTGGTCGATTCCCCGGGCCTGAAGCACCCGGGTACAGGCAGTTATCAGCGCGTGTACGGCATCAAGATCGTTCCGGCAGGCTGTTCGCATCTTCATATACACGCGAGTATACTTCGGCGTTCAGCGGATGGGAAGAACTGCCGCAGGCATGTCTGAGATAAAAATTCGTCCTTGACTTATTGCAGATCAGGGCTGATAATGAATACAGAACGTAATAACGTCATAATGAGTGGTGCTATATGAAAACTCTGGATGCTATTTCTCCCGAGAGTCCGATTCCGCTCTACTTTCAGCTGCAGGAGCTGATCCGTGCAAAGATAGAATCGGGCGAATATCCGACCGGTTCCAAGATTCCCTCCGAGGCTGAACTGCAGCGGCGCTACCATGTAAGCCGCATGACGGTGCGTAACGCGATTGAGGGACTGGTGTTCGAGGAACTGCTGATCAAGAAACAGGGCATCGGCACGGTTGTCGCCCGAAAGCGGATAGCCGACGATATGTCAAGCCTGAAGAGCTTCACGGAGAAAATCCATGATCTTCATGCCGATGCGCGCACAATTGTCCTTGAAGCCGGTCTTATCGGAGCATCAAAGAGGATTGCCGAGCATTTGGGTATCAAGCCGGAGAGCCGGGTTCTGTGCGTCAAGCGGCTGAGGTTCATTGACAATGAGCCGATCAACATCTTTACCTCATACTTCCCCTCTGATATCGGCATCCGCGAGGACCACGATTTCTCCGGATCTGTCTATCAGCTGCTTGAGGAGGAGTACGGCATCAGGATAGCGCAGGCGGAACGGACCATTGAGGCAATTCAGGCAACGAGGGAAGAGGCTGATCTGCTCGGCATCAAGGCGGGGGACGCGCTGCTTCTGATCAGAAACTCCACCCTCAACCATCAGGGTCGAGTTATCGAGTATGCGGAAGGCGTCTACCGCAGCGACCGCTACAAATATGTCATGCACCTCAAGCGCTGAAGATTGATATGCGGGAATCATACCGCAGCTGCACAGCGGCAGCAGTCAATGCCGCTTCCCACGGTTACTGCCTGATCAGTGCTGAGGCTGCGAGCCCGCATATGATCAGGGTCATTCAAGGAGGATACGAATGAAAGTGAGGAAAGGATTGACGTTGGTGATGGTTCTTCTCTGTGCAGGCTCTCTTCTGTTTGCAGCCGGCACAGCGGAAGAAGCTGTACCCGGGAAAATTGGTGAAGGAAGAACCCTGGTTGTCGGAATCTGGGGCGGCCCTCAGGAGGAGCTTGTCCGTGAACATGTCATCAAACCTTTTGAAGAGGATACCGGTGCCACGGTTGAGCTTGTTCTTGGAGGTTCGTCGGACCGGTTCGCAAGACTGATTGCAGAAAAAGAAAATCCGACCATGGATGTCGTTTATATCAGCCTT
>CAYSRK010000071.1:0-7456 GCA_964433385.1 uncultured Spirochaetales bacterium | reverse complement strand
TTGAAGACCTCAACATCCGCACCCCGGAACCGGTAGATTGACTGCTTCTCATCCCCGACGAAGAACAGCTTGCCCTCTGAAAGCTGATCCGCAGCCGGTACCCCCTCAGCCTCGAGATCATTTCGCTCACTGAGGAGGTAGAGCAGCTGCCGCTGGAGGTCGTTGTTGTCCTGAAACTCATCGATCATGATATATCGATAGCGCCGTTTGAAGTAACGGCGGACACTGCGGTTGGTCCTCAGGATCTCGACTGAAAGCAGGGCGATGTCGGAGAAGGAGAGCACCCCCGCCCGCCTCTTGGCCTCAATGCAGGCCTGCTGGAACCGGGACAGGAACTGCCAGCAGGAGCGCAGCAGTTCTCCTCGCGAGAGCGTGAGAAGAGCCAGCCGCAGGAGCGAGACATCCGCCCGAAACGAATCGGTCAGATCGTTAAGAAGCAGAAGGTCCGGCTGCTTCACCCGCAAACCAGGTTTTCTCCAGAGACGCAAATCTGCGAGCAGACGCAAGGCCTCGGTCCAGTTCCCCTGTTTCGCTGCCCCAACAGCTTGCCCGGTGAAAACGGCGGCAGTATGTTTCGCTTCACCGACTGTCTTTGAAGACGACTCCGCAAACCCCTCAATAACCGTACAGAATTCCAGCAGACGGTTGATATGCTGTTCCGTCTGTCCCTTGAGCAGTTCAAGCTGCCGTTCCGCCAGATCACTGAACTGTACGGCTCCCGCCGGCGCCGTGAAGGAGGCAGCAGCAGGAATCAGCAGCTCGTCAATAATCTGCTCCATGGTATAGAGCCTGGTCAGCTCCTGCAGACCCGGACGGGTCTGTTCATCCCCCCCGCTGAGCACCATCTCTTCGGCAATACCGCGGGCAATCCTCGCACACTCCTCATCATCCTGGCGAAAGTCACGCGCTATGCCGTAGCGGGGAGAATCGGTTCTGACGATCTTTGCACAGAAGCTGTCGAGCGTCGCTATATGAGCCCGGCTGAATTCCTTCAATTCCTGCTTCACCTGGGAAAGAGCGCTCTGTTCAACCAGCATCCGGTGGATCCGCTCATGCATCTCGGCTGCAGCCTTGCGCGTGAAGGTCAGGGTGAGGATATCGTCAACTCCCGCAAGTCCCTCTACCACGAGACGGACATACCTGCAGGCGAGAACGGTGGTTTTCCCTGAACCGGCACCTGCTGAGACGACGGTATTGCGCTCAGCCGTAACGGCTCTCCTCTGTTCATCGTTGAGCTTTCTCCCGGCTCCGAATTCAGCTGTATTCATCGTACCGCAAACCTTCCCCGGCAGATATCGCGGCTGGCGCAGGACCGGCACCGCTGGTAACTCGGGACCGCCGTAAAGTCCCCTGCAGATATCCTCTCAAACATCCTGTCCGCCTCATCAAGAGCGCGGGTTATCAGGTCAGAAAAGAGCTTCTCCCCTTCCGGGGAGGGGGAAATGACAGGCACGTAACTGCCCTTCGTCACATCGTAGTAGAGCGCGCCCGATAGAGAGCCCTCAGCTCCCCCATACCCGCTGGCCAGCATCAGAGCCCCGTAGAGCTGCAGCTGATAGGAATCAGGTCGCTCACTGCCCGGCAGAAAGCTTTTTCTGGAGACCCGGCTGTTCTTCTTGAAGTCTATAACCGCGTACTGCCGTCCTCCTCCCTCCTCTTCAAATAGAGCACCGCGGTCAAGTCGTCCCCGCAGCAGATACCCCGCATCCCTGCGTGAGGCAAGATCCTTTTCGGTGAACAGCGTACCCCACCCCTCGAACAGCCGGGCATCCTCCTCGATAATTCGTGGGAGGTGCTCAAGGAGAAACATCCGCGTCCAGTAAATCACCGGCCCCGGCGGGGCAGACGGAGAGGAGGCATTCGCCGCAACCTTCTCTTCGATGATCGTTTCCAGCAGCTCCCGGCAGCGGGGAGCCAGTTCACGTCGAAACCTGCCCCACCGCTTCTCAATAGTCCTGTAGTACTCGGCAAAGCAGGAATGCATCAGGCTTCCGGCTGTTCGGGCATCGGTAAAGACGGGAACGAAGTCGACAGTTTCGAGGTTCAGGGCGTGTTCAAGGAACCAGGCAAAGGGGCATTGAGTAAAACTGTCTACCGCAGTCGGGCTCACTGCCGGCGTGTCGTCACCCCGGCTCATCGCCGCTAGCACAAGGTTCACCGCAGGGCCAGGACCTGCCGGCTTCCTGAGAAAGTCATCCCCTTTCTGCGCGAAGACCGAGCTGAGCGCCTGCTCAAAACCCTCCCGCTGGACAGGCAGGAGCCTTGCGGGAAAATGCTCGGCAAACTCTCCCGCGAACCAGGCAGCCTGCTCCTGGACCAACGGATCGCTCTGAAGAGGGGGGGCCTCCTCCCTGACTGTTCCCTCCTCGGCAAACCAGTCACAGGGCAGCTGCGCCCCGTCGCGATCCCTCCTGCCCGTGCTGAAATTGACGTGTTTTCCGCTAACCGCATATATTCTCAAAGTACTGACGGTGCGGTCCGTATCAAGCACCGCGCAGCCCTGGCGGTCCATCTCTGAAAGAAAAGGATAGGGGGCTGCAGTGCGGCGGGTGCTGCTCTCATTCATGCCGACAAGCAGATGGTGTTCCGTTGCCGTTCCCGCCGAGACGCCGTACGGGTATACGCTGATGCCGGCATCATCACGCTGCGGGACATACCAGAGGTTCTCAAGCACTGAGAGCCATACGGAGTAAACTCCCGGAACCTCCTCAGCCCCGGCGCGGCGGCAGATTTCAATGAGACTGCGGAAGGAATCCAGACAGTAGCTGATCACCTGGCTGTCGGCAGAATCCCCGTTATCGCCCCACCGCTCTTTATCGATATAGTCGTTCCAGAACTGCATCAGCTCGGCGTAACAGCCGGCAGGCGAGTTTGATCGGGTAATGGAGCGCACATGGGCTGCCAGCCTTTGGTAGAAGGCCAGCAGCTCGCGCTCACCCGCTCTTGTCAGCCGTTCGGTCCAGATATCCCGATAGCGTCCGCCGCTTCGGAAGCTGCGCGTGCAGGAGTACTCGATACCCTTCCTGATCAAAGCCCGGCAGCTCATCCGATCGCTCCAGGGAATCGCGGCGTTCAGCAGGAGGGTCTTCATCGATTCCAGGGAGAAATTCTGCGATGCCGCCTGTTCCAGAGCGCGGAATATCCTGGCTGCGGGATAGGATGCGGCAGCCTGCCCGCGGCGGAAGACCAGGGGGACCGAGTAGAGATCGGCTCCAGCTGCCAGCTCCGGGTACCACATATCGTAGTTCCCCGCAGTCACGGCAATGTCCGAGGGATCAGTTCCCCCGTCAAGCAGTTCCGTGATACGGCTGAAAAGAGCAGCCCGCTCCAGTCCGATATGCTCGTAGATCTCCAATACCGGGCCCAGTCCGGGACCGGGCCGGGGAGAAGGAACCGGCAGCAGCCCCGCATGGGCGGACTCAACATACAGCGCCTGCGGCAGCTCAGAGAAGCGGATGAACACATCGATCAGTTCCGGGAAGAAGAGCACGAAACGCCTGCTCCCGGGCTCCCGGGCAAGCCGGTTTTCCAGCTCCTCCTCAGTTACGGCGGTGATTGCGAGGGGCAGCAGCGATGAATCATACATGCCGGCCTTGCTGAGAAACTCCCTGTAGGAGCGCTGTACCGTCCTGATGTCATCGGCAAGGCTCTCCTCCAGCAGCCTCACCGGATCTCCGGATTCATCTGAGCCGCCAGCTGTGAAGATACCCTGCCCGCTCACCGCCTCTGCAACAGTGGAGACGTAGGGCTGATAGGAGGAAGCGAAACGTGGCGGGACAAGCCGGGTGAGCAGGGGGGCATCGGCCTGACCTGCAAGAAAGAGGTGGGCAAACAGGGTTCTCGCTGTACTCGAGGCGGGCATGAGGGAATCGGGTGCGGGAGAGAGCTGCCTGAGGCAGGTATCCCAGGAGATCAGCCGGTCCAGCCTTACCGCCGTGAGACCGGCTTCATCAAGCAGGCGCTTCGCCCATGACTGCACTGCCACCTCACTGGGGAGGACGCATACGGATCCGCTTCTGATTTCCCGTGCCAGTCTGACTGCTGTGCTCTCCATACAATACCGGTTCTGCCCCGCGGACCCTGAACGCGCCTCTGTTCCGGCTTCAGGGTCCTGCTGTCCGGATACAGACTGTACATTTCACCCATATTACCACATAATGCCGCCATGAGAAATGTTTCTCACGCGCAGTTCGCTGCCTCGATCCTCTGGTCCGTACTTTTCTGGATCGTGGGAACCCGAACCGCCGCATTCTGGCTCTCCTTCGTTGAGTTCGCCGATTCCGCACATTCCCTGCTGATTCAGTTTCTCCTGAGGCATGTCGGTTTCCTTTTTCTGCTGGTCGGGCTGATATCCGCGACGAGATTCATCATGGGAATCACGGTAAGAGAACTGGTCACTGACTCACCCCGGTTCCGGTTCCTCAGGGCATGCGCCGCTGCCGGCCTATGGGTCGCCGCAGCTGCGGCAGCTGCCGGACTTGTTCTGCTGTTCAACCCGGACTCCGTCGTTTTAACCTTCAGCGCACCCAATTTCTTTCTCTTCCTGCCGGCTGCCCTGGTGCTGATACCCGTTCAGGCATTCAGTGAGGAACTGCTCTTCAGGGCCCTGCCCGGGCGCTGGGCTTCGAGCCGCAAAACGGGCATTGCCTTCCCGGTTGTCCTGTCCGGCCTTATCTTTGCTGCCGCTCACCTGCCGAATCCCGAGATGAAGCTGTTCCGCTCCTTTTTTCCGGTCCTTCTCTACTACTTTCTCTTCGGCTCGGTGCTGATGCTCTTCTCCCTGTACGATGGAGGTTATGAACTTGCCGTCGGCATCCACATCGGGACGAACCTCTTTTCCGCTCTGATCTTGAATTACGAGGGATCGGTGATGCCGACCCCCTCGGTGCTGAAAGCTTCACTCTTCTCACCGGCTGCAGCCCCGGCAGTTCTTGCTGTCGGGTCACTGCTGATCTGGCTTGTCTTTTTTCGCCGCCGGTCCCGTACGGACGGCAAAGACAGCACCGCTGGGAACGCATAGGAGAGGGCATGGCAAAGGAAAGGCGTTTGAAGGAAGTCTCAGGCGGAAAGGCCGCACTGCGGTATGCGAACTGCCGCAGACTGAGCCCCTCACAGGAGGCTGACGTTGATGAACTGATAGAACGCTGCGCCCGTTTCGACGGTACTGTGGAAACCCTCAATATAGCGCGTAACTGGGAGATTACCTGGAACGATGAGATTCCCCTGTTCTACACCGCCTCATACCGCAGAACACTGGCAGGTGTACTCTCCCTCTTCATCCCCACCGGTTCCGAGGCTGAGCTGTCCGTATTCGTTCATCCGAACTGGCGGAGGAAGGGAATCTGCAGCGAGCTGTGCCGCAGAGCATCCTCGGTGCTGCTCGATTACGGTATCCGCTCCCTGCTTATCGTTGCCAACGAGAAATCACAAGCGGCAAAGGAGGTAATCAGCCGCAGAAAAGCTGCCTACCTCTACACCGAGTACAGCATGGAGTACATCGGTCCCGCCTCCGAAGGCGGGGGGGAAGTGACTGCCGTTGCAGGGGAAGAAGAGGACTTTGAGAAGCTGGTTTCCCTGAATATGAGGGTTTTCAGCGAACCGGAGGCGCATGCCCGCATAATCGTCGGTAAATCGCTCTCCTCGGCCCGCCGTACCCCCTACATGCTCCGCTACGGGGGAGAAGTAATCGGAATAGGAACCCTGTCGCACCATGCTGAGCACCGGACGATCGGGCTCTACGGGTACGGGCTGCTCCCCCAATACCGCGGACGCGGTCTTGCAAAGGCTGCGCTGAAGTCCCTTATCAGGGAGGCGCGGGCAGTCAGCAGCTGTCCCATAGGGCTTGAAGTCGACAGCACCAACAGCCCGGCCTACGATCTCTACCGCTCGGTCGGCTTCACTGCCGTCACCGCCTATGAATACTACCGGCTTGAGCTCACTTCTTCGGCGGAAGAAGATCAGTAATCGAACCGTGCACCATTTCCGCTGCGCCTGAGAAGGTTTCCGAGAGGGTTGGATGCGCATGAACCGTCCTGCTGATATCCTCCGCATCAGCGCCCATCTCAAGTGCCAGAACGGCTTCGGCAATCAGCTCTCCGGCATTCCGGCCGGTAATTCCCGCCCCGATAATCCTCCCCGTCTCTTTATCAAAGAGCACTTTGGAAACCCCGCGCGCACTGTCGCTGCTGAGAGCCCGTCCGCTGGCGCTCCAGGGGAATACGCCCTTGGTGTACTCTCTGCCCTGCTCCTGCGCCTCCCGCTCGGTCAGCCCCATCCACGCAACTTCAGGGTCGGTGTAGGCTACCGAAGGGATGGTGAGCGGCGAGAAGGAAGCGGGGAGTCCTGCCGCCGCCTCTGCGGCGACCTTGCCTTCGTGTACCGCTTTATGGGCAAGCATCGGATTGCCGGCAGCATCACCCACGGCAAAGATATGGGGAACGGCGGTGCGCATCTGGTCATCAGCAGTGAAGAATCCCCGTGCGGTTCGCTGGATGCCCAGCTCATCGGTTCCCAGATTTTCGGTGTTCGGGGTCCTGCCAACAGAAACCAGCACCACATCAGCTTCAACAAACTCAGGAGCCTTTTTACCGGAGAGATGGAGCCTGATCACCTCCTTCTCCTGCTCAACCTTCTCCACTTTCGTTGAGACGTAGAGCCCGGCGTACCGCTTCTTGAGAACCTGATACAGGGGCCGCACGATATCGGTATCGGCCGTCGGGATCAGCTGGTCTGTCATCTCCACTACCGTCACCGCCGAGCCGAGGGCGTCATAGACAGCGGCCATCTCAAGCCCGATGATCCCGCCGCCGATTACCGTAAGCCTTTTGGGCACCTCGCTGAGAGCAAGGGCTGCCGTGGAGTCCCATATACGCGGATCGCTGTAATCTATACCCGGGATACGGGCAGGCCTGGAGCCGACAGCCAGCACAGCATGGGTAAACTGCACATCAGCCGCACTGCCGTCAGCTGAAGTTACTCTTACACTCTTCGGGCTGCTGAACACAGCCTCACCCTGCACTACCGTAACATTCCGTGCCTTCGCAAGCTTCCCGAGTCCTCCAGTGAGCGTTGAAACGACGCTCTCCCTGCGGTCGCTCAAGGCCGCAATGTCAATCTCCGGTGGGGAGTACTTGATTCCGTATGCCTGGGCATCCGCCGCCTCCCTGATTATCTGGGCTGCGTGGAGCAGAGTCTTTGAGGGGATGCACCCTACGTTCAGACAGACACCTCCGAGGCGCTCGTGCTTTTCTATAATAACTGTCTGGAGTCCGAGATCCGCTGCCCTGAACGCTGCAGAGTATCCGCCCGGCCCTCCTCCAATGACCGCAAAATCAGTCGTTATCTTTCTGATGCTGCTCTGTTCAGCCATTGCCTGCTCCTTATGATAAAAAAATTTCAGATCCGCTCCTCAGCCATAAGCTTACGTCATGCATGCCGTTCTATTTCTCAATCCTTG
>CAYSRK010000070.1:0-3137 GCA_964433385.1 uncultured Spirochaetales bacterium | reverse complement strand
CTATAAAGAGAACAGCGAAGGTTGCTGCGATGATCAGGAGAATGGTTTTCCATGGCATGACACTGCTCCTTCATACGTAGTACCCATCAGACCGGTAATCGTTACATCAACAAACTGACCTTCTTCTGCCGACTCTCCCGGGATCAGCACTATCTCGTCATGTTCGGTCCGGGCGAGTCTTTTATTCACGTTCCGTTTGGAGACCCCCTCCGCCAGCGCACGTTCCCTGCGTCCGATCCGGTTTTTTTTGACCGAAAGCACCTGACTGCGCTGGAACTCGATCAGTTCCCTGAGTCTGGCCAATTTCACCTCGTCAGAAAGATGCCCCTCCATGCCCATGGCCTCGGTACCCTCCCGGGGGTTGAAGTAGTACATGAACGCATCAAGAAAGCCCACCTCATCCACCATGTCAAGGGTTTTCCTGAAGTCTTCATCGGTCTCACCCGGAAAGCCGACTAGAATATCGGTCGAAAAGGTCACTTCTGCGTCGGCATTACGCAGAGCCTGTGTGAGTCGGCGGTAATCGGCAGAGGTGTAGACCCGTCGCATCGCCTTGAGCACCCGGTCAGACCCGCTCTGCAGCGGCAGGTGGATATGGCTGCAGATATTTCGGCGGGCTGCAATGAGCTCTATGAGCTGCGGGGAGAAGTCTTTCGGATGAGGACTGAGAAAACGCAGCCAGATATCTTCTCCTGCCGCTTCACTTACTGCTGCGAGCAGCTCGGGAAACTGCATGACTGCAGAGGAGCTTTCCCAGCGGTAGGAGTTCACATTCTGTCCAAGCAGGGTTATCTCCCGGATGCCGGCTTCTCTCAGCCGTCCTACCTCCACCAGGATATCAGCAGGGTCTCTTGAGACCTCCCTGCCCCGCACGTAGGGAACTATACAGTAGGCACAGAAGTTGCTGCAGCCGTTCATGATGGGCAGCAGAGCCTTAGAGGAGCTGCTGCCCTGATAGGATGAAGTGAACTGGTACTCATCGCGATTACCGCTCTCACGTCCGGCAATAAGATCGAGCAGGTGCAGCTTGTCATTCGTGCCGAAGACGTAGTCAACGGCCGAAACCCGTCTTTTCACCTCCGCTTTGAGTCTCTCAGCCATGCAGCCGATGAGAATAAGCTGGAAAGACCTCTGCCCTTTCAGATGCTGAAAGAATCCGAGTCTTCCCCAGATGCGGTTTTCAGCCGTCTGACGCACAGAACAGGTATTCAGAATGATATAATCAGCCCGTTCCGGTCCGGATGCGGGCAGTATTCCCGCCTTCGCAAATTCAAGTTCCAGCGCATTGGACTCGGCGAAATTCATCTGGCATCCGTAAGTCTCCAGCCAGTAGTACTGCTGCATGGTTGGAATAACCCGCTCAGCTGCGCCGCCCGGCAGCCCGTTCTGCCGAGAGCAGCGTGTTGTACATGAGCATAGTGATCGTCATCGGACCCACTCCGCCCGGGACCGGCGTGATAGCGGAAGCTTTCTTTTCCACCTCCGTAAAATCCACATCGCCGACGAGGCGGTACCCCTTCTCGGCTTCCGGGTCCTCGACCCTGTTTATCCCTACGTCAATAACAACAGCCCCCTCTTTGACCATATCAGCCGTGATATAGTTCGGCCTTCCGATGGCGGCTATGAGGATATCGGCTTCGCGGGTATGCCGCTTCATATCAGTCGTCCTCGAATGGCAGACGGTAACCGTGGCATCGGCATGCGGATCCTTGCGCATCAGAAGATTTGCAATCGGTTTTCCCACAATATTGCTGCGGCCGACGACGCAGACATCCTTACCCCGGGTTTCAATATTGCTGTACTCAAGCAGCTTCAGAATACCGTAGGGGGTACAGGGGAAAAAGGTGTCCAGTCCGATAACCAGCTTTCCGATGCTCTGCGGGTGAAACCCGTCAACATCCTTTTCAGGACTGATATGGAGCAGCACCTTCTGCTCATCAATATGTCCCGGCAGGGGAAGCTGCACAAGGATTCCGTGAATTTCATCATCCTGGTTGAGAGCAGTAATGGTTGTAAGAACCGTCTCCTCGGAAACATCCGCAGGATAGGTAAAGTCCTTGGTGAGGATCCCGATATTCCTGCAGGCCCGGTGCTTTGAACGGACATAGGACTGGCTCGCAGGATTGTCTCCAACAAGGATAACCGCAAGCCCGGGTACGATTCCCCTCTGCTCTTTCAGCAGAGCAGTCTTCTCCGTCAGACTTTTCCTGATCTCCTTAGATACAACATTGCCGTCGATAATATCAGCCATTGAAACCTCCTGGATGACCGCAGCGGCAGAGGAAAGCAACCTGCAGACGCATATCCTTCACTCTGCCCCGGATACGCAGTGTATACCGATTGAACCGGTAATTTCAAGGTTGTATCCTCACCGCCGAAATTCTGTTTGACTTGCAGAGGACCGGGCAATCTGGTACCATACCCTATGATTTCTGCAGGTACTGCCGCAATGCCCGTAAAAAAACGAAAACGCAGGATACCTGCAGCATGAAAGGAATGCAGAACTATGAAAAAACAACTTCTTGCAGTGCTCACAGTACTGATGATCCCGATATTCATCCTGACAGCAGAGGATGATGAGCTGCAGCCGCCCTCCCCCACAGCCCTGCCCCAGACTGAGGAGACAGAAGCGCCGGCTGTGTTCCGCTACGACACCGGCACGCAGTTCTACTCGCTCTCAGCCGCTCCCCTCTTCAGTCTCGGCATCAGTTTTCCGGCATCGCAGACCCCGCCGGACCGGGACAGCATGAAAACTGGAGGCTATATATCAATCGGATGGGAAGCCTTCTTCAACCATACGGTATCCGTGGGTCTTGAGCTCGGATACGGGTTCGCTAAGGCTGTTGACGACCGACGCTACAACGCCGTTCCGGTACTCGTTAAAGGGTCCTACTACCTGCTTGACGGAATCGTCAATGTTCCCGTCTCCCTTTCCGCAGGTCTGGTTTACAGTTCATTCGACTCGCAGAGGTATCTCGGGATCATGCTCAAACCGGAAATTGCCGCAATTGTCTCCCTCGTTGATAAGTGGGGAATCGGGCTGCGCACAGCCTACATAGCAGTACCTGAGCTCTACTTCGGGGATGACTGGGACAAAAGCGCTGTGGCCAGCTTTCTCACCGTCCAGGCCGCAGTAA
>CAYSRK010000069.1:0-6492 GCA_964433385.1 uncultured Spirochaetales bacterium | reverse complement strand
GAAAAACCCCCTCGAGCTTCAGTCGAGCCTGCCGGACTTCCGGGCAAGCAGGGCGTGCGCTATTTCGGCAAATCCGTTCCCCCCGCTCTCCCCGGCAACAAAGGCCGGCCACGCTGACAGCGCATCAAGATGACGGCGCACATTATCAACCCCGAAACTGAGGGGAAAGAAGGCGAAAAGCGGACCGTCATTCGCGGCATCCCCGCAGTAGACCGCAGAACTCTTCAACTCTGAAGCAGTAACCCTGTAGATCTGTTCCAGAAGCAGTTTCACCATGGACAGCTTGTCGTACGTGCCGAACCAGCAGTTCACGTGGATGGAACTGACTCCGCAGGAAGCCCCCTCCTCATCACAGATTCTTCGGATCTTCTCTATCTGAACCTGTCCCAGCCACGGCTCTTCATCGTGATGGTCAAAGGCAATATCGTAGATCCGGCAGAACTGATCTGCGGAAAGCTTGCTTCCCGGGACTTCGGAGAGAACCCTCCTGATAAGCAGCTGAGCCCGTTCGCGGTAATCCCTCTGCTCTATTCCCGGGTGATCGATCCGTACCCGCCTCCCCCTGTCATCACGGTACCAGGCCAGGGCACCGCTTTCCGTGATCACCGCATCCACCGGCCACTGCCGGAAGTACGTGTCAGCCCAGCCAGCAGACCCTCCGGTGACGAGAATGATCCGTATGCCGGCAGAGTTCAGCTCCCATAAAGCTTCCAGGGCTCCAGGAAAGAGCCTGCCGTCGGTGGTGATTGTATCGTCCACATCGCTGAGGAGAAAGGAGACGCCGGCTGCCTGGCCGCGGGTAAATTCACTCAGAGGCTCAAGCCTGCCGGTTCTCAAAGCAGCATCAGCATCCATTATGCACCCCCGCTATCTGCTCAAGGAAGAAAGCCCCCCCTCCTGTATCGCTCCCCTGACATACAGCGCCAGTGAAAGCAGGGAGGCTGAGGCCGCAAGAATAAAAAGCGCCTGCAGCACCGCCGCAAACAGAGCTTCTTTCGCAAAAGATACCTCAAGCCGTGTAAGCAGGACAAACAGCAGCCCGCAGCCGCCCGAAACCGCATAGAGTACAGCCTTTGCCTTACCCCAGATACCGGCAGCCATCACCGTTCCGCGTCCCATGAGGACCATCCTCAGAAACGTGACGCCGAGCTCCCGGTATATAATCACCAAAAGCGTCCAGACGGGCATGATCCCGATATAGGCAAAACAGATAAAGTAGGTAACCCTGCTTAAGACATCGGAAAACGGGTCCAGAACCTTTCCAAGATCGGTGACCAGATTCCTGCGTCGGGCAATAATTCCGTCAAGAAGATCGGATACTTCACTGCTGATGAAAATGAGTGCAAGAAGCCAGCCCGACAGAGGGCTGAACCAAGGCGGGGCACCGTCACCGATCCAGAGCGGAAGAAAGAAGACGATAAAAAAAACCGGTGCCAGAACCATTCTGAAAAGAGTCAAACGGTTGGGAAGCGTCATACTGCAGCTCCTGAACGGACAGAGGATCAGCCGACAGTCTCCTTGACTACGGAGGCGAGCAGATCATGCTCGGCATCCCGGCTGAAGGTGTAGAGCAGGCGGTACCCGTCAGCGAGCCTCCTGCTGATCAGTTTCCGGCAGCGCTCCCGCATCTGCCGGCGCGTCTGAAAAGTGTAATCCTTGCGCCTTCCCCGGTTGAGATCAGAACCCCACACGGTACTGAACCCATAGCCGTCAAACAGCAGTTCCTGACTATCAGAAATTGAGTAGTAGGAGGTCCTTCCTGCCCGCTCTCTGTACAAAGTGACCGTCATGCTCCTACTATGCCCTGAGGCCGGGAAAAAAGCAACCTTACATCGGCTTTGCACATCAGAGATTGTACAAAGCTCCGTACTTATCCTCCAGGTAGCGGGAGTAGAAACTTGGATCAAGCGGCCTTCCGGTCACCTGTTCAAGCACTTCCCCGGCTGAATAAACGGCTCCTTTGGCATAGATCTTCTCATGCAGCCAGGAGGTGAGCTCTCTCAGCCTGCCTTCAGCGATCTTGCTGTCAAAGTCGGGAATCTCGTCTCTCATGGTATTGAGAAACTGGGCGCTGAACAGGTTTCCCAGGGCATAGGTAGGAAAGTATCCGATAAGACCCGCCGACCAGTGCACATCCTGCAGCACCCCCTCAGCAGCGTCTGCGGGCACTATCCCGAGCATCTGCTTCATCTTCGCATTCCAGACTTCCGGCAGATCGGCAGCCCTCAGCTTCCCCGAGATCAGGTCGGTCTCAATCTCAAACCTGAGGATAATGTGAAGACTGTAGGTTACCTCATCCGCGTTCACCCGTATCATGCTGGGATTCACCCGGTTTATCCCCCTGACAAATTGAGCACGCTTGACGGAGGCAAGCTGCTGCGGAAAGAGCTGCTGGAGGGAGGGATAAAAGTGCTGCCAGAACTCGTCGCTGCGGCCTACGATATTCTCCCAAAAACGGGACTGACTCTCATGCACGGCAAGCGACGTGCCGGTTCCCAGAGCAGTTCCCTTCAGCTCTCCGGATGAAGCCCCCATTTCATACAAGGCGTGACCGCCCTCATGGATGGTACTGAACAGACAGCTGCTCATTGCCGGTTCACTGTAACGGGTGGTTATCCTGACATCGTCGGGACCGGTCATAGTGGTGAACGGATGGGCCGATTCAGTCATGATTCCGCGATTGAAGTCAAATCCCATAGCCTCAAGCACAGTGCGTCCGAACTGGTCAAGCAGTCCGCTCTTGTATTTCAGGTAGAGAAACCCGTCATCCGGAGCCTGCGCTTGAGAAATCCGGGCTACCAGTGAGACTACATCCTTCTTTAACGCAGAAAAGACTTCAGCAACCTCCCGGGTCGTCATATCAGGCTCATAGTGATCAAGCAGCGGATCATAGGGGTGTCCCGCATACCCGAGCAGTTCGGCCATCTCGCAGGTGAGACCGACAATCCGCTCAAGCGACGGCTGAAAGAGTGAGAAATCGGCTTCCTTCCGGGCCGTAACCCAGGACTGCTGGGCCAGACTGGTTGCGGAAGCAAGGTCCTGCACCAGCCGGCGGGGCAGCTTCTTCTGCCGGCTGAACTGCCGGAAGTACTGGCGCACCAGCCCGCGTTCCTGATCACTGAAGGAAGCATCTCCCCCGGGAGATGCTTCATCCGCCCCTGAGGCTTCTAGCACCTTCTCTATCTCGGAGTCAGTTATCCTGTCGTGCAGCATGCCCTGAATCAGGGAAATCTGCTCTGCTCGCCCCTCTACAGCGGCGACAGGCATATTGGTCTCCTGGTCCCAGTTGAGCAGGGATCCGATGTGCTCCAGAAGCACCATCTCACGATCAATCTTTTTCAGTTTCTCAATACCCGCACGTTTGTCCACACTCTGCCTCCTTCCGCATACAGTACCCGATTCCGTATCGTACCGTATCATAATAATACATTTGATGTAATCACGCAGAGTGCTGTTACGCACACTCCTTCATTGACAGCGGCAGAAAGAGAAGAATATACTTTGACCCACAGCACATCAGAGATAAGGAGCCGCATATGCCGCTAGTCGATATGCCGTTGGCAGAGCTGGAGAAGTACCTGGGGATCAATCCCAGACCGGACGATTTTTCTGCCTACTGGGATCGGGCTCTGGCAGAGCTTGACAGCATCACCATGACCTTCAGGCTGGAGCCGGCTGCATTTCAGGTTCCCCACGCCGATTGTTTTGATCTCTACTTCCCGAGCGTGGGAGGGGCTGAAATTCATGCCCAGTACATCCGGCCGAAATCCCGCGCCCCGCACCCGGCTGTCATCGAGTTTCACGGCTACTCAGCCGATGCCGGTTCATGGAGCCGCAAGCTGCGCTGGACCGCCGCAGGATATTCCGTTCTTGCTATGGACGTCCGGGGTCAGGGGGGAAGTTCGCAGGACACTGGGGGTGTAGGCGGAACCACACTGCGCGGTCACATTATCCGGGGACTTGCCGATGCTCCTGACAAACTGCTGTACCGAAGCATCTTTCTGGACACCGTTCGTATCGCCCGCATTGCCATGGATCTTCCGGAAGTTGACCCGGAAAAGATCGGGGTATACGGGGGTTCGCAGGGCGGAGCGCTGACGGTAGCATGCGCAGCCCTGGTTCCCGAGATAGCCAAAGCCGCTCCCATGTACCCGTTCCTTTCCGATTACCAGCGGGTGTGGGAGATGGATCTGGCTGCAGGTGCCTATGAGGAACTCTCCTACTTCTTCAGGAAATTTGATCCGCGTCATGAACGGGAGAAGGAAATATTCACTGCTTTAGGGTATATCGACGTCCACCACCTGGCCGAACGGGTCAAGGCCGAGGTCCTTTTCGCCACCGGACTGATGGATACCGTCTGCCCGCCCTCTACCCAGTTCGCCGTCTATAACAATATTCGGTCGAAAAAAAAGATGGTTCTCTATCATGACTACCGCCATGAGGACATTCCCGATTTCACCGACCTTACCTACACCTTCATGATGGGACTGCAGCCGGAACACGCCAGTTCTGCAGACAGCTAGCGCAGCATCAGCTGCGTTCGGCTATCACGCTCTCGAGCATCCTGATGAAATCCTCCGTTGCCACCCCGTTCTCCTGCTCCCCGGAACGGTGACGAACCGAAACCGCTCCCGCTTCAGCCTCTTTCTCGCCGAGGATCAGCATATAGGGAATCTTCTCCTTCTGGGCATTGCGGATCTTCGCGTTCAGGCGATCCGTGCCGGCGTCGCAGGAGACCCGAAACCCTTTTTCACGAAGCCGTTTCTCCACATCGCGGGCATAGCCGGTAAAATGGTCGGCAACTGGTATGATCCGAACCTGCTCAGGGGCGAGCCAGGCGGGAAATGCCCCTGCGTAATGCTCAAGAAGAACGCCGAAAAACCGCTCAATCGATCCAAGCAGAGCCCTGTGGATCATATACGGGCGCTTCTCAGCCCCATCCCGGTCAATAAAGACCATGTTGAACCGCTCCGGTTCGTTGAAGTCGAACTGAACGGTCGAGAGCTGCCACTGCCGTCCGAGCGCATCTTTTATCTTCAGATCGATCTTCGGTCCGTAGAAGGCGCCTCCTCCCTCATCGACCTCATATTCCAGCCCCTCGGCCTCCACAGCCTTTCTCAGAGCCTCCACAGCTGCATCCCAGTCCTTTTCATCCCCAACGCTCTTCGGCGGCTTAGTCGAGAGATAGGCCTGAATATCATCAAATCCGAATGATCTGAGCATGAACAGGGAGAAACGGAGCACCTCAAGAATTTCATCCCCCATCTGCTCAGGGGTGCAGATGAGATGGGCATCATCCTGGGTAAACCCGCGGACTCTCAGCAGCCCGTGCAGGGCTCCGGCCTTCTCGTAGCGGTAGACAGTACCCAGCTCAGCCCAGCGGCACGGCAGGTCCCGGTAGGAGTGCTTGGTATTGTTGTAGATCATGATATGAAACGGGCAGTTCATCGGCTTCGCGAAGTATTCGGCCTTATCCATCTCCATCGGCGGATACATGCTCTCTTTGTAAAAACCGAGATGTCCTGAGGTCTCCCACAGCCATGATTTTCCGACATGGGGGGTGAAGACCATCTCATACCCGTTACGGTAGTGCTGGTCGCGCCAGAAGTCCTCTATTGCCAGCCGGATCCGCGCCCCCTTCGGGTGCCAGTAGACCAGCCCCGGACCCGCCTCCTCATGGAGGGAGAAAAGGTCAAGCTCCCTGCCAAGCTTCCGGTGGTCCCGCTTTTCGATATCTTCGAGTTTTTTAAGGTAGAGCCTCAGGTCCTTGGGCGTCTTCCATGCCGTACCGTAGATTCTCGTGAGCATGGGATTCGTTTCCTTACCCCTCCAGTAGGCCCCGGCAATGGAGAGCAGCTTGAACGAGTCTGCATTCAGCTCCTTCGTGCTCTCCACATGAGGACCGCGGCAGAGATCGGTGAATCCGCCCTGGGAGTAGAGTGAGACCTCTTCATCCTCAGCAATCGCATCGATCAGCTCAAGCTTGTAGACCTGATCGGAAAACCGCTGTTTCGCCTCGGATCGGGAAACAACTGACCGCTCAAAGGGCTTACCCTCAGCAATGATTGCCTTCATCCGTGCGGTTATATCCTCAAGATCTTCCGGGACAAGCGGGCGGGGCAGGTCGAAATCGTAGTAGAATCCGTTGTCTATCGAAGGCCCGATCGCTATCTGGGCGGAGGGAAACATCTGCAGAACCGCCTCTGCCATGACATGGGCCATTGAGTGCCGAATTTTATGCAGCTGTTCATCTTTTTCCTGGTGTGCCATTCCTTTTCTCCTCATAAAAAAACCTGTACGCTTTTTGTCCGTACAATCGAAAAGCAGCCGATTTCAAGAAAATCGGGTACTTTCCGGATATGCAAGGACGAAAAACATACAGGCTCTCAAGCGTACGTGTTTTCCGCGGTTCCACCTTACTTCCGTCCCCGCCTTTTTTCCGCCCTGGAAACCGCCCCTTCTTTCCCCCCTTCCCTTTGGGCACCGCCGGGG
>CAYSRK010000068.1:0-7845 GCA_964433385.1 uncultured Spirochaetales bacterium | reverse complement strand
TTTATAGCCCTCAACGTCGACCACAAAACCGAGATATCGCTCATATTCTTCACGCTCGACCAGGTTCCGGTTTATCTGACTGTCTTTGTCTCTATGCTGATCGGTGCTCTCGTCATGGTTCCTACGGTTTTCAGACGCAGAAAACGGCAGCACGAAGATCCGTCGCAGGATCAGGATACCGGCAGCCGCAGAAAGAAACAGAAGGCTGATGAGATTGAGGAGTCTTTCAGCAGGGCTGTGGAGAACCGCGGAATCTTTGATGCAGGCGATGAAAAGAAATCCCGCTCCCGGCGAAAAGCTGCGAAAAAGGCAGCAAAAGCGGGGAGGGCAGGACTCAGGGCCTCAGAACAGAATGACGACATAGACCTCCTGAAGTAAAGCCTTTTAGCTGCCGGACACTCCTGAGACCTTTCTTACGACGTAAAAACCATAGCTGCAGCAGGAAGCGTACCGGTGATGAAGTTCAATTTCCTGTTCTTCTGCTTCAACGACAGCCTTAGCCGTACTGCTGTTACCGTTTCGTTCCAGAAAGGCGGCGAAACGGTCCTGCAGAGGCCGGTAGTAGTTTTCGCTCCAGCAATGGGCTGGCAGGACAAAATACCCGAGAGGGCTGTATCCGTTCTGTTCGAGGATCCTAAATTTCGCTGAAGCGGTATCGATCTGGGGATACTCCTTCTGCCAGTAGGACTCGATTTCATGCGGCCGCTCGGCTGTCAGCCAGGTAATTTCTGAAACGGCGAGCTTTCCTCCCGGCTTCAGAAACCGGTTCCAGGCTGAAATCCCAGCTTCGAATCCTATATTGTAGACCGCCCCTTCAGACCAGATAACATCAAACTGTTCCTCTGCAAAGGGCAGCGCGTCCATAGAACACTGCAAAGCGGTTATTCTATCTGAAACACCGAGCTTCTCCGCTCTCTCCCGCAGCTCTGCAAGAAACTCGGGCAGGAAGTCTACGGCAGTGATTTCAGCATCCAGCTTCCGGGCAAGAAGCGTTGCTGATGCGCCAGTGCCGCAGCCGATATCTGCAATCTTCAGAGGGCGGGAACAGTCGAGACCGGCAAGCATCATAGCCAGTTCCGTCTCACTGTCTCCCCCGGGTCCTTGCCGGTAGGTTGATCTGTGCAGATCAATTACCAGTTTCATGACCTGTTCTTCCATGTTCCTCCTCCCGTCATTTCTTATTGTACTCCCGGAAGGCCCGCATGAGCAAATCTGATGTTTCTATACCGAACTGAGCAGCCATGCGGTATAGCCGACATAGACCAGCAGGAGAACTGCTGCTTCAAAGCGATTAATCCTTCCCTGACGCCCCTTGAACCCGTAGCCGATCAGAAACAGTGAAACGGTCAATCCGCCCATTACCGTCATATCCCGGACGAGTGTCATCCGCTCCACCTCGAACGGATGGATTATACCGGCAGTGCCGACAACTGCGAGAGTGTTGAACAAGTTTGATCCGATCACATTGCCAAGGGCGATATCATGCTCACCCTTGCGGGCGGCTAGTATAGATGAGGCTAATTCCGGCAGGGAGGTGCCGAGTGCGACAATTGTCAGGCCGATAATCATATCGCTGACGCCGAAAAGCTGTGCAATTGAAACCGCACCGAACACCAGGAGGCGTGAGCTTGCTATCAGAAGCAGCAGACCAACGGTAAGCTGAATCATGGCTCGTTTGAGCGGAACAGGGGTTTGAGCAGCTTCGGTTTCAATTTCAGCTGCCAGTGCGTCATCTGTGTGCCTGAGTCCCTGCACCAGGGTCCAGGCAACAAGTCCGATGAATACCAGGAGGAGGACAAGCGCGTCGAATCGGGACAGCATGAAATCGGTTATAAGGAGCGTGCTGAGGAGAGTAAGGAGCGTCAGTATGGGAAGTTCTTTTCGGAGCACCGTAGAGTGTACCCTGATCGGGTTTATAAGGGCGGCTATACCCAGTATAAGGGCAATATTGGTGATATTTGAGCCGTACGCGTTGCCGAGCGCAATTCCCGGGCTGCCTTCTGCGGCTGCCAGGGCAGAAACTGCCATTTCCGGAGCTGATGTCCCGAATCCCACAACAACCATACCGATCAGCAAAGACGGCATACCGAAATGTCTTGCTGCAGCGGCTGATCCTTCCACAAAGCGGTCAGCGCTCCAGACGAGCAGCGCGAGACCGACGAGCAAAGCTGCAATAGCCGTGATCATATGAGCAGCCTCTCTGCCAGCTCCAGGACATCCGTGGGCCAGAAGCATTCAGGGCGCGGACGACGCACTCGAGGCTCCCCTGCCTTCGGGCGGCAGTTCAGCAGAGTCTCAACCCACTGGGCTGGAACCGCCTGCCGACCGGAGACTGCGCCGAGGAGCGCTCCGCATATTGCGGCGTTTGTGTCCGTATCCCCGCCATGCATAACTGTATCAATGACGCCCTCGGCAAAGTTCGGCGCATGCAGCAGCTGATACCATGCATTCTGAAAAGCAATCAGGACCCATCCCTGCTGGCGTACGTAGTCTGCCGGGGGTTCGTCTGCTGCCTGTTTCAGTGTTTCTATCAATAACGATTCAACTGACTGCGCTTGTGCCTGATTCAGGATATGCAGGTAGAGTTCCCGAGGGCTGCACCCGCTTGCAACGGCGTGGGCAATACCTGTGACATACAGCGCGTTAGCCTGCAGGCATAGCGGGTTAGGATGGGTGAGTCGGGCATCCTGCCTGGCCCATTCGGCTGCCTGGCTTAATTGAAAGCGGGAACCGAAGATTCCCAGCGGACTGATGCGCATCATCGCCCCGTTCGCCTGACTTTCCGTATTCGGTTTTCCGCGCAATCCGGCAGCTATCGTCGTGCCGCAGTCAAAAGGACCGGAACTGAGCCAGGACTGGTACTCCTTCAGGGCAAGCTCCTGATCATAGCAACCGATATTCACCAGCATCCGGGCAAGCAGGAGCGCCATTTCGGAATCGTCGGTCGGCTGACCTGCCAGGGTATCCCACGTGCCGCCGTCTGAGAGTTTTCTCACTCCGTCAGGGTAGCTGCGCCTGATCTGAACAGGAGTCTGAAACTCAACAAGGCTTCCCAGCGCATCACCGGCCAACTGACCGAGGAGGCAGCCTTGTGCTCGGGAAATCGTACCATCATCCATATGATTCTGCCTTCTCCTTCAGAGAATCTGATTGTCTGTACAACCAGGAGCAAAGGGCTGGTTCGCGCCGCAGTCAACAGAGTTCACTATCAGAATATGATTTCCTGCTGCATCCAGCCGACGGTAAACAAACCCATAAGAAACAGCGTAAAGCTGCTATCTTAATCAGTGTTACCTTAGAGAGTCGGATAGGAAAAATCAAGCACATTCTCACCTGTACTTCAGATGATTCAAAAGGGTCAGGAAGCCTCTGGAATACCGTCGGCCAAGCGCGGACAGGATCTTGATCGCTGATGCATCCATCCTGCACGATCAGATGAGAAACAAGGGGAGAACAACTCTTTTCTTTCACTTTTCAAAGAGAAAACCCGTCTTCCCATCGTGTCATTCTGGAAAGGCGGGCTTATATCTGTCAATCATGGAGGTGGCGGGAATCGAACCCGCGTCCTATCGGGCCGGACAATAACATCTACAGGCTTAGTTCCGGATTCAGCTTCAGAATATGCGAGGATCGGAACGTACTCTGCATATTCCTACATACGGCTTGTATTGTCCCCTCCGTCCGCCGCCGTTACGAAGGGTAAGCCCTGATTTGTTTCAGATAATCCTGTACTTCAGAGCTGCATTACAGGTATCCGCAGCTGCGCAGCGTTAGCTACGCGGCAAGAGCAAAGTCTGCTTCGTTGTTTTCGTTAGCAGTTAATTGTTGTGTCTGTTTAAGGAGTAAGACAACTCCGCCTGCAGCCATTACCCTGACTGTCCAACAGTCGAAACCAGGACACCCCCTCATTAAGAGAATATAATGACTTTTCAGCTGACAGACAAGATGCGCCAGCTCAATACCCCTGCTTTATCTGGCGCTGAGCATCACGTTTCTGGTCCCGTTCACGGATTACGTTTCGCTTGTCATGAAGCTTTTTCCCGCGTCCGAGACCTATCTCGACCTTTATCATGCTTCTTTTCAGATACAGTTTCAGAGGAATTAGCGAAAAGCCCTTCTCCTCGACCTTCCGGCGCAGCTTCTTAATCTCCTGACGGTTGGCCAGCAGCCTCCGATCCCGAATCGGTTCATGGTTGTGGATGTTGCCGAAATCGTACGGAGAGATATGGAGGCCGATAAGAAAGAGTTCATTATCGCGGATCTTGACGTAGGAGTCACCGAAAGAGAATTTTCCATTACGGATGGATTTCACTTCAGTACCTTCAAGCGCTATGCCGCACTCCAGGCTCTCGACTATTTCATAGTTGAAAAAAGCTTTTTTATTCTTCTGGATAATCTTTATGTCAGCCATCATCTACATCCCTTCGGCAGTGAGCACCGGGCGAAAACCTATGAACTCGGAGGCTGCAGATGCGGGAATACTGCCGCGGACATACAGGAGATCGGATTCTGATCGGCTGTTCCAGGCTCCGCCCCGTACGCTCTTCCAGGTGGAAGTTTCAGACAGCGTCTGCCCGTAATCCTGATACAGCGCATAGCCGCTGGGTATATAGGCATCGCGGGTCAGCTCCCAGAGGTTGCCGGTCAGGTTGACCGGAACAGGCGAAAAGAGCGGGGATGCCGCTAGAGATGTGTTCCTTCCCATATCCCCTGAAGCTGCTGCTGCATACTCCCACTGCGCCTCCGTAGGCAGCTGTGCAGTGTACTTATCATACCCTGCCTGCCGCAGTCGGCCGGTAAGCCAGATGCAGTAGGCTTGAGCTGCATGCCAGGAGATATTGCGGACCGGCAGGTCTGTAGGATTTTTCAGATCAATGCCGGCAAGGTAGAACTCATCTGCAAGTTCGAGCGATACCAGCTCGTCCTGGTTATCTGCACTCCAGAACGGCTCCATAGAGACAAACCGGGCAAAGTCACGTTCAGAAACCTCCCGGGAAGCAATCAGGAAATCATCAAGGAGATGCTCGGTGCGCAGCATGTCCAGACGCGGAGGAAAACCCAGCTGTGTGCTCCCGTTCGTGAACCTTCCTCCCTCAACATAGGAATAGACCGTACCCTCGTAGGTAAGGTTCCTTTCCTCTGAAAAGACAGCAGGTGACGGAACGGCAGCTATAGGCAGGGAAAGAGTCTCTGTCCGCTCTCCCTCTTCGGTTTTCGCGTAGTAGTGTCTGAGAAGATTTATATCTCGTTCACTGACCCAGGAGCCCTCAGGGCTTGCTCCGAAATGCTCCTGCAGCAGCTGCGCTCCGAGAAGATAATCCTCAAACATCTCCGGTGAGCTTACCAGGGCAGCCGCACGCCGATAGTATCGCGATAGAATCTCTCTCTCAGAAGAATTGAGAGCTGACCCTGACAGGTCGGCGCACAGGGCAGCGAAAAAGCCCGGATAAGCATAGGAACCGCTGTATTCGGTCACAAATGACCAGGCATATGCCTGGTCAAGGTTGTATTGAAGAACCTGTTCAAGCGACTTCACCTCGGGAATAAGCACCAGATGCTCTTTGCGGGGGAAAAAAAGAGAGAAAAAAAGTCTTCCTTTCACCGCAAGATCGAGATTCTGCTCGCTGTACCCGGGTTTATCGGCCTGGACGGCATGGCTGCCCCTGGGAAGAAAAACCGTGAAATTACCCGATCCGGCATACCGTTCATCAATGAACACCGCCGCTCCGACCCCAGCTTCGTGCGCTGCCGTTTCAAACGTCACCCGCGTACCGCTGTTCACGATCCCGGGAAGAACGAAGAGGAGAAATAATATCAGCAGCAGGAGAGCTCCGTAGAGGTACAGCAGATATCTGCCGGGGGTAATCCCGAACAGCGGTTTAAGAACCACTTGGTCGGGCTTTTCGGTTCGCTTGGCACTCATAATTCCAGTAGAGTATCGGTGACTGAGAAACTTGTCAATGCAGACCTATTGTGCTACTGTTACGCCATGAAACTGGACCAGACTATCGGCGTTCCCCTCCAACGGTGGACTGAGCGGATGCTGACCCGCCGCCGCATTCGACAGCGAAAAAATCAGGAGAAATCCGCAGCGAAGAGCCAGCTGCGAGAGTGGATCGAAGCTCTGCTCTGGGCGGTCATCTTTGTCTTTCTGATCAACCAGTTTCTGTTTCAGCTCTACGAGATACCCACCCCCTCTATGGAGGACACCCTTCTGGTAAAGGACAGGGTATTCGTCAACAAGATGATTTACGGACCCGAGCTCTACCCGGGAGGACCCAAAATCCTCTCCTTCAACGATCCGGTGCGTGATGAAATCATTGTTTTCGAAAATCCCAACTATATTTCACGCGGGCCGCTGTTTGACACTCTCAACAGACTCGTCTACATGATGACCCTCTCCCTGATAAACCTTGACAAGGATGAGGAGGGCGAACCGCGAGCCCAGCTCTACGTGAAACGCGCCGTGGGAACTGCCGGGGACGTGGTCAGCTTCAGCAGGGGGACAGTGATGATCAGGCCTCCCGCCTTTGAGGATGCCCTGAGCGAGGAACAGTTCCGTGAAATCGCCGGATTTCATCAGCCGGTCAAACGGCAGATCGAACCCGCATCCTACGCTCTTTTTAATCAGGCCGCCTACACTCAGGCCTACCGGAACAGCGGCGCTCCGGTTCCCGACTACATCGAACAGTTGAGCGGTGAAACCTCCCGCTTCATCGACTACTATCACTATTCTTCAGCCTACTACACTATGAAGACCCGGATTGATCCCTCGGACCTCAATTCGCAGTCACTTGCGGCCCGCTACCGGCTCGGATTCTACATACCCGCAGACCACGTGCTGCCGCTCGGCGACAACCGAGACAACTCCAGTGACGGAAGGTACTTCGGACCGGTCTCTTTTGAGAACGTGCTCGGCAAGACGGTATTCAGGTTCTGGCCGTTAGGAAGGGTGGGGGTTGCCCGCTGACACCCGGCAGACTGCTGCCCTGCTGCAGCTGATCGGGATGCAGCAGGAGCTGTCACTCTATGTCCATATTCCCTACTGCACCAGCAAATGCGCCTACTGCAGCTTTTTCTCCTCTGCAGCAGGAAAACACTTCAGACCGGAGCAGTCGCCGGTACTGATGAGAATTCTCGCTGAGGTCCGTACAGCTGCGGCCGTTTACGGCCGGGCGTTTAAAACCCTCTACATCGGCGGAGGGGACCCGGGACTCGCGGCGGGAGAGGTTCTTGACTCGATCCTTGAAGAGGCAGCCCGCTTCGGGCGCCCTCGTGAAATCTCCATAGAGACCAACCCCGAGTCAGTCACCCCTGAACTGCTGAAGATCTATCATGACGGACGGGCAGACCGGCTGAGTATCGGAGCACAGTCCTTTTCAGCTGAACTGCTCGCTCGTATCGGACGCAATACCGCTTCACCGAAGACCGTCAGGGATGTGCTCACCAGGTGCACGGAATCCCGAAGCGGTTGGGCTCTGAACGTCGATCTGATTCATGGAATTCCCGGCCAGACCCTTACGGATGCGCTTGCAGACATTGATGAGGTTGTGAAGCTTGCCGCACCTGAGCATATATCGCTTTATGAGCTGACCCTTGAAGAGGGTACCCCGCTTCACAGCCGCTTCGCAGGCAGCCTGGCCGGACTCCGGGATGAGAGCGCCGATTTCAGCATCGCACTTATGAACCGCCTTCGTGACCTCGGGTTTCGGCAGTATGAAGTGTCGAATTACGCCTGTGCGCATGGAGAGGGAGCGACCGATTACCGCTGCCTTCACAACCTGCAGTACTGGCGGATGCGCCCCTACCTCGGTATTGGACCGTCGGCAGCCTCGACGCTCTACG
>CAYSRK010000067.1:0-2457 GCA_964433385.1 uncultured Spirochaetales bacterium | reverse complement strand
CTACGCTGAAGCCGCCGCCCGCTATCTTGCCGGGTCGCTCTCCCGTCCCGATACCGGAGGAATTGTCACCTTCTATGCAGGAAATCTCGCCACAGCAGTCTACACGGCAGTCAGGCTGCCTGAACTGCTTGATTATGAGCTCGATACGGTGCTTTTCGGCGTGACCGGACTTGCCGGGGTAACGGCCGGACTCGGCAGCGCGTGGCTGATGGCGAAAGACTACCCGGTCAGCAGCAGTACGGACTGGTGGATAGAGAGCACCCAGCTCACAGCGCTGGGAAACTATATCTACCTCTCCCGAATCATTGATCCCGTTGCCCGCTGGGGATACCCTGCCGGGTACAAGGCTAACCTCGCGGGACAGCTGACAACCCTTCTCGGTTCACGTGCGGGAGCCTACTTCGGTTTCCGGGAAAACCCGCCCCCGAAGGGACAGGGGAGTTTCATGCTCCACAGCTATGCCTGGGCGAACCTCTACTACCAGCTCATTGTCAAGGGAATTTTTGAGTACGAGACAAGGCCTGCTGTCGACATCGGGGCCCTAATCGCTACGGACCTGGCAGCCGCCGGCAGTCTGCGCCTCTGGGAGGGGCTGCAGTGGTCCCCGCTGCGGACCGGGCTGGTGACGGTAGGCGGGCTCGGCGGGGGGCTTGTGGGTTTCTTTTCCGTGATGATCCTCGATGAGCTTACCTCCCTCGATTCAAGGATCAATGTGGGACTCGTGACCGCGCTCGCCATGGCGGGCAAGGTGACCGCCGCGGTGCTCACCCGGACGATGGAGGATGATAACAGCACCTACGGCAGGAACGGGGACCTCTTTTTCCTGCCGTCTGTTTTCCCGGGAGGCGAACCTGTCATATCGGCCGGAATTCGGCTGAAGCTGTGAGCGCTCCGCGGTGAAGTTTTTCTGTACCCGGTCTCTTCAGGCTTGCCAAAAGTACGGATGAAGCATAAGGTGGTGCTGTCTGTTATGAACATATGTACATTACAATCCGGCGGGGCGGCGATGCGCCGCTATGGCCGCTGTATTATCTAAGGAGAATAACTGCTATGCACGGACCTCAGGGAGAGGCTCAGGAAGCCCAGACCAGACGCCTTAAGGAGCGGATGGATCGGATAACCCACAAGATTCTTATCATGAGCGGCAAGGGCGGGGTCGGCAAGACAACTGTCTCGGTGAACCTCAGCCTTGCCCTGGCAATGAGAGGGTATCGTGTCGGACTGCTCGATACCGATCTGCACGGGCCGAATATTGCCAAGATGCTCGGGGTGCAGGGACAGGTCCTCTACTCATCAGACGAGAACACGATTGAGCCGCTGGAGATTGCCCCGGCAGCACCGGGCGCGCAGCCGCTGAAAATCGTCAGTATTGCCCTCTCGGGCCACGACGACGATGAGCCGATTATCTGGCGGGGACCGCTGAAGATCGGGGTGATCAAACAGTTTCTCGCTGATGTCAACTGGGGCGATCTGGATTTTCTCCTTGTCGATTCTCCGCCAGGCACCGGTGATGAACCGCTGACGGTCGTCCAGTCTCTGACCGGGCTCACCGGCAGCGTTGTCGTCACCACTCCGCAGGAGGTTGCCATTCTCGATTCCCGCAAAAGCATCAGCTTCGCCCATCGGGCGGGAGCCCGCATGCTTGGGGTTGTAGAGAATATGAGCGGGTTTATCTGTCCCCACTGCGGCGTGGAGATAGACCTCTTCGGCAAGGGCGGCGGGAAAAAGGCTGCGGAGAGCATGGGGGTGCCGTTCCTTGGAGCTATTCCGCTTGAGGCGCAGCTCATGACCGCAGGTGATACCGGGCAGGTCTACCTGAAGGAGTATCCCGACAGCGAAAGCGCCCGGGCTATCACGGCTGTTGCCGATGCGCTGCTGGCCGGTTTGAAACAGGAAACGGCTGAATGAGCGCAGAGGGTGATTTTGAGCATCTGAAGTGGACGACGCTCGGCCGCAGACGGCTGAATGATTTTGCGATATTCAGCATCAATCAGGTTGAGCGAATGTCCGCCTCGGGGACGGAGGGAACATTTATCGAGGTAGAAGCTCCGAACTGGGTTACGGTGATTCCCCGCTTTGAAGATCCTGAACGCGGTCCCTGCTTTCTGATGGTTCGTCAGTACCGGCATGGGAGCTCCTCTGTTACCCTGGAGTTCCCCGCCGGCATTGTTGAGCCCGGTGAAATGCCCGAAATCAGCGCGGCCCGTGAGCTGCTGGAGGAAACCGGCTGCAGGGCTGAGTCCCTCATACAGCTCGGTTCAGTCTCCCCGAACCCGGCGTTCATGAACAATACGGTGACCACCTTCCTTGCCGACGGCATTGAGCGGGTGCAGGAGCAGCTGCTTGATGAGTATGAGGTCATCGATGTCGTGGCTGTTCCCGTGGACGAGGTGACGGCGAATATGGGAAGCGGCGAGTACAACAACGGGATCATGATGATTTCCCTCGCCTTCTACC
>CAYSRK010000066.1:0-3757 GCA_964433385.1 uncultured Spirochaetales bacterium | reverse complement strand
GCCCTAGCAGGAGCCCGGGACATTATTGCCGAAGTTCTTAACGAAACGGCTGAACTGCGGCAGGAGCTGCGGCATCTTTTCGCCAGACAGGCATCCGTCACCTCAAGGGTGATTAGCATCATGGAAAAGGAGCCGAAGGCGGCCAAGTACCGCGACTACTTCGACTGGTCAGAGCCTGCCGCTTCTGCGCCGTCCCACCGTCTGCTGGCAATGATGCGAGGGGCCGCAGAGGGGATCCTCATTGTCCACTTTCTCCCGGATGAGGAGAGCGCACTGCAGCTGCTGCAGAGGCTGGTTATCGGAAAGAACCAACCTGAGGGCAGCTGGACAGCCCAGCAGGTCTGGGATGCGGTCCGGGACGGATATAAACGGCTTACTGCGCCCTCGCTTGAGCTTGAGCTCGAGAAAGAGTGCAAGGAGCGGGCGGATGTGGAAGCGGTCAGAGTCTTCGCCTCCAATATGCGGGAGCTGCTGCTTGCCTCTCCGCTGGGGCAGAAACGGGTGCTTGCTCTGGACCCGGGGCTGCTGACCGGCTGCAAGCTTGTCTGCCTTGACGAGAAGGGAGATCTGCTCCATGACGGCGTGATCTATCCGCTCCAGCCGAAGAATCGGGTTGCCGAATCAGCCCGTGTGGTACAGCAGCTCTGCCGCACTCACGGTATCGAGGCCGTGGCCGTGGGGAATGGTACCGGGGGCAGAGAGGCGGAGGCATTCGCCCGCACGGCTGTGGAACACCTGCGTACCCCGGCTGGGAACAGTATAGCGGTGGTTTCGGTGAACGAGAGCGGCGCATCGGTCTACTCCGCCTCGGCGGCTGCGCGGGAAGAGTTTCCCGACAAAGACGTGACCGTCCGCGGTGCGGTTTCCATCGGCCGGAGACTTATGGATCCCCTTGCAGAACTTGTCAAGATTGATCCCCAGTCCATAGGCGTCGGTCAGTATCAGCACGATGTAAATCAGAAGCTTCTTAAACGATCGCTTGATGATGTGGTGCTCTCCTGCGTGAATAACGTCGGGGTGGAGCTCAATACCGCCAGCAGGCAGCTGCTGAGCTACGTCTCCGGGATAACCCGCCGCACCGCGCAGGCGATCTGCAGTTACCGGGAGCAGTACGGCAAGTTCACCAGTCGAGAACAGCTTAAAGAGGTGGCGGGCATCGGAGAGAAGGTTTTCGAACAGGCGGCCGGTTTTATCCGCATCAGAAACGGGGTAAACCCGCTCGATGCCAGTGCCGTTCATCCTGAATCTTATCCCGTAGTGGAGCGGATGGCTGCCGATATCGGGTGCGGCGTGGAGGATCTCATCCGGGACCCCCGCCTTCGCCGCTCAATCGACATCAAGGCGTATGTGACTGACACAGTAGGCCTTCCCACGCTGAAGGATATTATGAAGGAGCTCGAAAAACCGGGACGGGACCCGCGGGCTGAGTTTGAACTCTTTCAGTTTGACGAACATGTTCATGAACCTTCCGACCTGACCGAGGGAATGGTGCTGCCGGGGATTGTGACGAACGTCACCGCATTCGGCGCTTTTGTCGATATCGGGGTGCACCAGGATGGACTGGTCCACATCAGTCAGCTGGCCGACCGCTTTGTAAAGGACCCGGCCGAGGTGGTGAAGGTACACCAGAAGGTTACGGTGAAGGTGATCAGCGTAGACCTGGAACGGAAACGGATCGGGCTCTCGATGAAGGACCTCTGAAGGAGATCCTAGGCGTGTGATACGAGTATGGCTGCAGCGGAGTAGACCAGCAGCGCTGCAGCCGTTGCGGAAAAGATGATTCTTCCCTGCTTTGACGTGATCAGCCGCTGTATGCCCGTTCCCAGCAGAGCCCATACCGACACGCTTGCCAGGCAGACGGATGCCAGCAGAAGAGGCAGGAGAACGAGCAGGGCGCCCGGCTCCACATACGGACGGATGAAGACCGAGAAGACGGTGATACCGTAGATTATGCCCTTCGGATTGACAAACTGCAGCAGAAGACCGCGGGTATAGGTAGGCAGACTGCTCTCCCGGGGGGTCTGCTCGGTCTGTTTCAGGGTGCCCTTCACCAAGGCATACGCCAGCCACAGGATATAGGCTGCTCCGAGCACCTTCAGATAGGGGTAGATAACCGGAAGCGTCCTGAAGGCCAGACTTGAAGCCGCTGCGGTGAGGGAGAACAGCACCGCTGCTCCGCTTGCTATGCCCAGCATATAGGGGAGGATGGTGCGGAAACCCCAGAGCATGGAAAACCCCGCAACACTGATATTGTTCGGGCCGGGCGTGAAGGTGGTGACGAGGACAAAGGAAAGAAACGGCAGCAGCGGAAATTCCATGATCAGGGAGAGTATCACGGACATGCGGCTTTGGGAAGAGCTCAACCCATCATACCGGGTCTCCGGAGAACAGCAGCTGATAAAAGGCAATTGACGTGTAGGTGATTTCATAATAATATCATTATCATATCAAATTGCTCATGCGGTCATTTATGGAGGGACATGCTATGGGGAAAGAGGGCTCTGCCTCGAGAGAGGCGCAGGTTCATGAGGAGCGGATTGCACGGCATGCGGCCGGAATGCCGGTGCTGCTCGGCAACATTCTGCTTACTGTCGGTTCATTCGTCCTGTTTGTTCTCGCGTTAGTCTGGTCTTCAGGAGGATCCGGGCGGGCCTGGCCGGTTGTCCTGGCGATAGCTGCGGGACTCTACGGTTTTATCGTCGGTCCGATTCTGTTTGCCGGTCTGAAAGTGATCAAGCCGCAGGAAGCAATGGTGCTGACGCTCTTCGGCCGCTACCTGGGCACACTGAAGGGTGAAGGCTTCTACTTTGTCAATCCATTTGTCAGCTCCGTCGTTCCCGAGGCTGTAAGACAGCAGGCTTCTGCGGCGGAAAAGGCCGCGAGCATGCTGGCTGCGAAGAGCGGAGGAAACGCAGCTGCCGCCGCCGCGGCTGCGGCAACCACGAAAAGGAAGATTTCGCTGAAGGCCATGACGCTCAACAACGAACGGCAGAAGATAAACGATGCGCTAGGCAACCCGATCATTATCGGTATTGTGGTTATCTGGAAGGTGGTCAATACGTATCGGGCTGTGTTTGATGTAGACAACTTTACCGAATACCTCTCCATCCAGTGCGATTCAGCTCTGCGCAACATTGTCAGGCTGTATCCGTACGACAGCACGGATGAGGAGAGCGAGAAATCGCTGCGGGGCAGCAGCCGGGAAGTCGCTGCCCGCCTGAAGGAAGAGATTCAGGAGAAGGCTGACATTGCCGGCATCGAGATCATCGAAGCCAGGATCACTCATCTCTCCTACGCCCCGGAAATTGCCGCGGCCATGCTGCAGCGGCAGCAGGCTTCCGCAATCATAGCTGCCCGGCAGATGATTGTTGAGGGGGCTGTCGGCATGGTTGAGATGGCTCTGGCGAAGCTGAGTGAGAATCAGGTTGTACAGCTTGACGAGGAGCGGAAGGCAGCCATGGTCAGCAATCTTCTGGTTGTCCTCTGCGGCAACCGGGATGCGCAGCCGGTCGTCAATTCCGGTTCGCTTTATTAAGCCGGCCGGCTCTGGGGAGAAAGGATGAACGGTTCCGGTTCAGAAGAGAAGAAACAGCTGCTCCTGCGGCTCTCAAAACCGCTGTGGGAAGAGTTAGCTGCCTGGGCAGCTGATGATTTCCGCTCGATAAACGGACAGATAGAGTATCTGCTGACCGAAGCCGTCCGCCGGCGCCGCCGGGGCGGTGAAAATACCCCTGAGGGGGGAGAGAAAGAGGTGAAT
>CAYSRK010000065.1:0-2888 GCA_964433385.1 uncultured Spirochaetales bacterium | reverse complement strand
AAGACTTCCTGAATCTTTTCGAAACCGCGCAGAGCTGACGGTGAAGTGGCAAACTTCGCCTTGTTGGCCGTATACCGCTCGGGAAAATCGGGTTCATCTGCGAGCACATTATAGAAATCTGCAAGCAGCAGCAGCTGAGCCGTCCAGTCATCCTTATAGGACGCAATAACCGGTACGGTACCTGACTGTTTGATCACTTCGCAGTTGTCGAGAAACTGGTCCCAGGTTACCGGCACGTCCAGTTCGAGCTCGGCATAGATTTTCTTGTTGTAGATTATGCCGCCGGCGGGAATCGGCTGAATCGGGACACCGTAGAAACCGTCGCCGTCGCTGACCGTAGACTTGAAGGAATCCAGCAGCCGGTCGGCGTAGGGCTCTTTGGAAAGATCTACAAGATTCCGGTCGGGATCAAGCACCTGAAACAGTGAACCCGAATTGTAGGAGAGAATATCGGGCATGTCATTGGCAGCCAGTCTGCTTTTTACCAGGTTTTCCCCTTCCGCACTTCCCGGACGAAACTCAAATTCCACATCGATGCCGGTCTCCGCCTCAAAAGTAGCAACAACGGCATCCAGCGCTTTCTGCTGCGCATCTCCTGCAAAATGGAGCCAGAGAACCTTCTCCGCCTTACTGGCAGCAGCCCCCGATGCAGCACTCTCGGCACTGCCTGCCGAAAAAACCGTTCCAGCCGCCAGCAGCAGCACGGACATCATTACGATACATTTGTTCATGTACAACCTCCTGAGTCGGCCTGGTACTGTGTGTGCCGACAGATACAGCCTAGCATCGGTTTTCCCCCAGGAACATGGAATATCCTGCAGAACAACCTGTGGAATCCGGCACTCTCGGTTCCGCATTATTCCGCAAGAATCTGCGTACACCTCAGCCCTTATCTCCATGGTAGTCTGAGGGGGGAACCCCTACTTTTGCTTTGAACACTTTGCTGAAATAAAAGGGATCCTGATAGCCCGTCCGGACGGCAACATCCTTCAGGAGCATATCCGGGACATCCTCAATCAGCCGTTTGGCAGCCTCTATCCGGGTAGAGGTCAGAGCCTCGCCGAACGATACCCCGAGATGACGCCGCAGAAGCTTACTGAGATAGGAAGTTGAGATATGAAACCTCCGGCTTACCGATTCCAGAGTAAGCGGTTCCGCATAGTGGGAATGGATCCATTCGTCAAGTTCCCTGACAATTGCCGGGAATTCTGCCGGTCTGCGGTCTTCCCCTCCGGGGCTGCAAAGCCGTACCACCAGCCGACTGGCTGCCGCAGCAAAATCATGATAGCTGTCAGCTTCAGAGAGAACTGCATCCATTGCGTACTCAATTTCGCTCAGATTGAGACTTGTGGGTAGCAGCTGCTTGAGGTTCAAAAGATAGTTTCTCAGAAAACCTTCAGCCGCAATCAGGGGAAGCTGGATCTTTTCCCAGCGTCGGGCTATAGCGTAAAAAACCTCCTGCAGTTCGTCCCAACGGTTTTCTCTCACACAGAAGTCTATGCTGTCCGCCGATACAGGGTCCCAGTGCTCCTCGGGCATGGGGACGTCAACGCCGATATGAGTTCGCCGGTTTCCTGGCAGGATAAGACGATCCAGACTCTTCATGATCTCCTGCAGCCGGGCGGAGAGCTCTTGTCCGGCTGCAGGAGCTGCACTGCAGATCAGGGTTTTTGTCGGATCGTCTGTCCTGTCCATCTCGGCAGCAGCAGCGTGACAGAAATCCCGCAATCCAATCTGTTCAGCAGGGGCAAAACAGACCCATTCCAGTCCGTCACGACCGGGTACTTTGTAGCAGCCCTCTCCGGTGTACTCACCCCGGGCATCGGTAACCTCCGGATGGAACCGAGAAACCAATCCACCTCTGCGGTACAGAGCAATATGGAAAGATGTTCCGGCACCAGATTCACTTTCTGAGCCATTCCGGAAGCCGGCACCCTTATGCGTAACAGCATCGCAGTCTACACACATCAGACGCCGCAGATAGGCCAGAACAGCCTGCTGCTTTCTTGCAGCGACAATCTTTCTGACACGTGTGAGCAGGTCGGAAAGCTGTCCGGCACTTACCGGTTTGATAAGATAGTCAACCACACCCGTTGCAAGGGCCCTGCGGACATAGTCGAATCTCTGATAACCGCTGACAATAATAACCGGTAAATCGGGATAGAGCGTATTCAGCCGGGAAACCAGCCCCAGTCCGTCCATCAACAGCATCTTGACATCGGTAATAACCAGATCCGGCACCCGCTCAGCAATCATATCCAGCGCGGCGGCACCGTCTGCGGCTGTTCGCGTTACAGAAAAATCGGGTGCTGTCTCATTGATAAGCCGTGTCAGATAGCGGGCTGCAGCCGGCTCATCCTCCGCCAGAAGAATACTGAACATAATCATCCTCCCCGCCATCACGCCTGCCGCTGCTGCCAAGGGGTTCGCCAAGACTCTGAACTTCACTGCTCAGGGGCCCGCCGATTCTCACAAATGCCCCTCCTGACGCTCTGTTGCCCATCTCCCAATCCACATCACCGTGATAAAAAAGATAGAGCCGCGCATAGGTGCTGATAAGACCAAAGCCGCCGATATCAAGACCTCGCTTAAGGATGCCGGGATCGGGTGATGTCTGCAGCGACCTTATTTGCGTTCGAAGCTTCTCCATACTCGCAGCACTGAAGCCGTTGCCGTTATCCTGCAGTTCAAACATCCAACGATCACCGTTCAACAGTCCGGAAACCTCAATTCGGATGGCACGCCTGTCCACAGCATTCCCATGGGCAAAAGAATTCTCAACAATCGGCTGCAGCACAATACGCGGAAGGTGCACAGCAAGCACATCCGAGTCCATTGATATGGTGTATTCAAGCCGATCCTCAAAACGCTGCTTCATCAGAAACAGA
>CAYSRK010000064.1:0-15924 GCA_964433385.1 uncultured Spirochaetales bacterium | reverse complement strand
GGGTCTCTTGCCTGTGCATGGCCCTGACAGGCTCGGCGATCAGGTCGCTTTTAGGCAGGACCACCCGCGGGGCGACAAGCCGATGGCGCGGGGTGTCAGCGTTCAGTCTTTGGATGATGATATCATCCGGAATCCGTTCGAGGAAGCGGATGATATAGGAAATATGGCGGCGGGCCGATGAGACGGCAAACTCCCCGCAGGTATACTCATCGTAGAGGCGCGTACGTATCGGCACATGAATGTTGTGCAGTTTGACCGCTTCGGGATGGTGCTCGGCTATAAAGGCCGCGGTCCGGGAGATTTCTTCGTATCCTTCACCGGGGAGCCCCAGGATGAGGTGAACTGAAATGCGTATCCCTGCCTCACGCAGCATGCGGAAGGCGGCGGAGAATTCCCCGGCAGTGTGGCCGCGATTGATGCGTTCAAGGGTGGAATCAAGGGCGGACTGCAGTCCCAGCTCAACCCATACATCTCCTAAGCGCTTTTTATAGGAGGCAAGCAGGGCGGTGACGGCCGGACTGATGCAGTCAGGTCTTGTGGCAACGATCAGCTCGGTAAAATCCATCACCGAAAGTGCGTCATCATATATCTCACGCAGTTCATCAACGCTCCCGAAAGTGCCGGAGAACGCCTGAAAGTAGAGCAGAAACAGCTCTGCACGATAGCGTCGGGTCAGGAACTGGCGTGCTCTGAGTATCTGGCTGCGCACCGACTCCCGGCGCAGGGAAATCGGCAGCAGTTCGGAGGCCCGACCGAGCGGGACTTCCGTGAGCCCTGATTCACCCTGCCGCTGGTAGGCGGCGACCGACCCGGTTTCATCGCAGTAGCTGCAGCCTCCGCTGCCGTCAGGCGCCCGGTTAGGACAGGAGAACCCCCCGTCAACACCCACCCGGTAGGCTGGTTTGCCGTACGTTTCTTTCAGATAGGAGCTGTAGGTGCGGTAGCGCGGCTGAGCTTCACTCATACGCCGCATACTACCATATTCGTCGGATGTATGCCACGTGGGCTGAATTCAGCAAGTCAGGCGGTAATCGGAAGGCTGCTCTATTGACATCCGGGAGCATGTTTTGCTATAGTCCCTGAAAACCTGAACAGATTACGGCGGAAGACAATGGACACAGCACTGCGGCGCGGCTGCGGATACAGTACGGCATACCCTCTCAGCGGAAGATCAGTACGTCTTTCGGCGCCTGAGGTGCTGACATTGCATTTTTTCAGATAGAACCGGTAGTATACCGGTTTTTTTTTGGCCTGAAGCGCACCTGGCGGCAGGGCGAAATATCCAAGCGGAGGACACTATGAAACAACCGTTTCTCGGACGCAGCCTGGCAGTAATCGATGACCTGAGCAGGGAAGAGCGGATGTACCTCTTCAGTAAAACCAGAGAGCTCAAGGATGCAGTCAGAAGGGGGGACAGACAGGCAGTCAATCGGTTCAGGATCCAGGATGAAAGTCTCGGTATCTACGAAGTCTTTCTTGAGGACAGCACGAGAACCCGGGAATCGTTCAAGAATGCAGCCAAGTTCCATAACTGTAAGATATCGACTCTCAGCACAGACAGCTCCTCCTTCAACAAGGGGGAGAGCTACAGCGATACCTTCAATACGCTCGCCGGATACGACAACTCAATATTCATCATCCGCAGTAAACTCGAAGGGGTCTGCCGCTGGCTTGAACTCTCCGGCGACCGCTATGCCCGCCGCATGGGACTCTCCCGTAGACCCTCTTTCATCAATGCCGGTGACGGAAAGCATGAACACCCGACTCAGGAACTGCTTGATGAATTCACCTTCCTTGAGGACAATGCCTGGAGTACGGAATCCATCCACGTTGCCCTCGTGGGCGACCTGTTTCACGGGCGCACCGTGCATTCGAAGGTAGACGGACTTTCCATCTTCAAACAGGCTGTTGTCGACCTTGTTGCCCCCGATGAGCTGGCTCTCCCGGACGAGTACCTGAACAGGATGAAGGATAACGGCTTCACCGTCCGCACCTTTCCCTCAATCAGGGCCTATCTCGACCAGCCGACAGTTGCCGATAAATGGTATTTTACCCGGCCGCAGCTCGAGAGAATGGGTGAGCAGATACTTCGCCGGCAGGATGAACTGCGGGAGGCGGTCACTTTCAGCCGTGACCTGCTGGGACTGCTTCCCCCGGATACAATCTTCTACCACCCGCTGCCGAGAAACAAAGTGCATCCGGTCATACCCGCCTGGCTCGATGAGACCCCGCTCAACGGGTGGGAACGGCAGTCGGCAAATGGTATGCTGGTACGGATCGTACTTCTGGCAATGATCAGCGGCCATCTTGGTGATGATTATACCGCTGCCGCCGCAGACCCGGTCAGCCGGGACCCGGAGCAGACCGAGTACGTGCAGGCTGTCGACCCGGTCAGCCGGAAGGATCATGTCAAACAGTACTCCGAAGGCGTACAGCCGATACGCAGCGGAACAGTTATTGACCACATCTGCCGCGGAGACAGTTCACAGGAAATTCGCCGCCACATGCATCTGATCGTTTCACTTCTCGGACTGCACGGGAAGGGGGGTGAGTGGGTGTCAACCTCACAGCAGGAGGAGCAGGTGCTCAAGGGGATTATTTTCCGGCCCGGGTACGGCAGCTGGAGCGAAGATGAAATCAAACGCCTCGCCGCTGCCGCGCCGGGGAGCACGCTGAATATCATAGAGGAGGGCAGGGTTACTGCAAAGTACCGGCTCAGCCTTCCCCCGCTGCTGACCGGTCTGCCGGGACTGGCCTGCCGCAACGACCTGTGCATATCCCACCCCTCACACGATGAGGCTGTAGTCCCGCGTTTCAATAAAACGAGGGAGGGGTATCTGACCTGCGAATTCTGCGGCAGGCGCCACTCCTTCAAGGAGGTCTGGATGGGGAGAAAAGCCGGGAATTAGCATATTCAGGTGCAGCAGAAACGTATGTCGTGCTAGGAGGAGAAGCAATGGAAACGAAGAGGCAGAGCGGACACAGTGAAGTAGAGACTATCCAGCGGAGTGCGGGGAGGTATCTTGCCCGCCATGCTCTGAAGCTCGGCGCGGTCAAGCTCAGACCTGAGCAGCCCTTTCAGTGGGCTTCCGGCTATTATATGCCGATATACAATGACAACCGGCTGTTTCTCGGCAGCCCGTTCCTGCGAAGGCACATTGCTGAAGCCTTCAGGGATCTCTGCAGGGCAGCAGGACTGCAGCCTGCCGCCGTTGCCGGCACCGCCACTGCCGGCATTCCCCATGCTGCAACGCTTGCCGATCTTATGCAGCTGCCGCTGATGTACGTCCGCAGCTCCCAGAAAACACACGGGATGCAGAACCAGATTGAGGGAATTCCCCGGGATCAGCCGCTTGACGGAACGGAAATTCTCCTGATTGAGGACCTTATCTCCATGGGGGGCAGCTCCATTGCAGCCCTCTCTGCACTGCGAGCCCGCGGAGCCTCAGTTTCCAGCTGCTTCGCAATATTTTCCTACCAGACAGCCTCATCGCAGGCGGCCTTTGCCCAGCTTGATCCGCCCTGCCGGCTGATCACCATCCTCAATTATGACCTGCTGCTGTCGGTTGCTGCTGAGGAGGGGTATATAGATGCACAGGAGCTGAAGCTGCTCAGCCAGTGGCGCGAAGACCCCCTCGGATGGGGGGAGAAGCAGGGATATCCGCCCGAGCGGAATGCCTGAGAAACAGCTGACGTACACACCAGGGGGAAAAGATGGACCGAACCGATTACGCTGCCATGCTGATGGAAGGAGCTGCTGCCGGGAGAAGTATCGTCTGTATGGGTCTTGATCCCGTACCCGAGTATCTGCCGGTAAAAAGCGGCAATCTGCGCTCTGATATAGGAACATTCTTTGGAAGAATTACCGCCGAGATGAAGCGGCGCGGGATTGCTCCCGGCGCCTTCAAGCCGAACATCGGCTACTACCAGGCCCTCGACAGCCCCCTGGAGGGTGATTTCTCCGGAAGTTCAGCGCTTGCGGATCTGTTTGGTCTCCTCCGTAGTGAATTTCCTGACGTACCCGTTATCCTGGATGCGAAGCGGGGCGACATCGCCCGCTCAAGCGCCAACTACGCCGAAGAAGCCTTCACCTGCTGGAGGGCAGATGCGGTAACGGTGTCTGCCTATATGGGAAGCGATTCCATTGAGCCGTTTACTGCCGCCGGCAAGGGGGTGTATGTACTGGTCCGGACCTCCAACCCCGGGGCATCTGATCTGCAGGACCTGCTGCTCGAACAGCAGGAGGAGCCGCTCTATCTCGCTGTTGCCCGCTGGACAGCAGCCTGGGCCCGCCGGTTTCCCGGCACAGGAGCTGTGGCCGGAGCTACCAGCCTGGCGGAGCTCGGACGCATAGCAGCCATCTTTGCACCTGAGGGTATTCCCCTTCTCATCCCCGGAGTCGGCTCCCAGGGGGGCAGTGGGGAGCAGACCGTCCGCGTACTCCGCGAAGCTGGCTACAACCCCCTGCTTGCCCGGATAAACAGCTCAAGCGGCATTACCCATCCCTGGAAAGACAAACCCGCTCCCCGCGACTGGGCTGCTCAGGCTGCGGATAATCTTGCCGCCCTTACCAGGGCGACCTGGACTGCCGTGGAGCAGCCGCTGTAACCGCTGTATTCCGGCACTGTTGAGCAGGTCTCAGGGGCTCTGCGGTCATGACAGGCGGACAATTGTGTGCTATCGTTTACCTCAGCAGCAACAGCCGGACCGCGAACCGGCGTAAGGGGGAGCATATGCCTGCACAGAAGCGTTATGTCGGCGCAATCGATCAGGGTACCACCAGTACGCGCTTCATCCTCTTTGACCATGCCGGTGCAATTGTCCATGCCCAGCAGATGGAGCATCAGCAGATATTTCCCCGGCCGGGGTGGGTTGAACACGACGCTGAGGAGATTTGGAGAAATACTGCCCTCACTATGCGCAAAGCCCTGGAAGAGACCGGAACGACTGCCGACATGCTTTCGGGTATCGGCATCACCAACCAGCGGGAGACGCTGTTAGCCTGGAACCCCGAGACAGGCAAACCCTATGCCAACGCGATAGTCTGGCAGGACTTGCGGGGAAAACCGCTCATCGACCGTCTTATTGACGAGGGAGCCTCGGAGGGAGGGATCAACCGGTTCCGGTCGGTTACGGGGCTGCCGCTCAGCCCCTACTTCTCGGCTTCAAAGATCAGCTGGCTGATGGAGCATGTGCCAGGACTGAAGGAGAAGGCGGAGCAGGGAGAGGCGCTCTTCGGAACGATAGACAGCTGGCTCGTCTGGAATCTAACCGGCGGTGTCCGGGGCGGGATCCACATTACCGACGTAACCAATGCTTCGCGCTTTCTGCTGATGGATATCAATACCCTACGCTGGGATGCGGGCATGCTTGAGGTCTTCGGCGTTCCCGAGTGCTCTCTCCCCCGGATACTGCCTTCGATCGGCACAGTCTACGGTGAGACAGTCCCCGACGGGCCTGCCGGAGGCAGGGTACCTTTAGGAGGAATCCTCGGAGACCAGCAGGCGGCTTTGTACGGTCAGGCCTGCTTCACGGAGGGGATGGCGAAGAACACCTACGGAACAGGCTGTTTCCTCCTCGTCAATACCGGCAGAAGACTGAGCCAGTCAAAGCAGGGGCTGCTGACCACCGTCGCCTACCAGAGAGAGGGCAATCCCCCGATCTATGCGCTTGAGGGTTCGATTGCGGTCGCGGGGGCGCTTGTACAGTGGCTCAGAGACAATATCGGTCTGATTACCACTGCACCCGAGATCAACGGGCTCGCAGAAAGCGTGGAGGACAACGGCGGAATCTATTTTGTTCCAGCTTTCTCCGGCCTCTTCGCCCCCTACTGGCGCTCCGATGCACGGGGGATCATTGCCGGTCTTACGGGATTTGCCAATGCCGGCCACCTTGCGCGGGCTGTGCTGGAATCGACTGCGTTTCAGGCTTACGATATCTTCACCGCTATGGCGAAAGATTCCGGAATTGAACTGAAGGAGCTCAGAGTTGACGGAGGGATGACAAACAGCACCCTGCTGATGCAGTTTCAGGCTGATATCCTCTCCATCCCCGTTGTCCGACCGCGGGTGCTGGAAACTACAGCCCTCGGAGCCGCCTACGCTGCCGGACTGACCTCCGGTTTCTGGAAAGATGAGGAGGAGCTGCAGCTTCACTGGCAGGAGGAGCGGCGCTGGATGCCGCAGATCGAAGGTGACAGAAGAGAACAGCTGCTCGGGCAGTGGAAGAAAGCGGTTGAACGGACGCTCGCCTGGAGTTCTTGACGATGAATATAGGCGGTTTCTCGATTTCGTATATCATCTACATCATCTTCGCCATCGGACTGGCGGTGCAGCTGCTGCTGGACAACAAGACGCCGCAGTCAACCTTCGCCTGGATCCTGGCTATCTTTCTCATCCCGTACGCAGGGGGGATCATCTACCTGCTTGTCGGGCTCAACTGGCGGCGGAGAAAACTCGTCCAGGTGCGGCCGGAGGAGATATTCGGTCAGAGGATGAAGAAGCTCCTCGACCTGCAGTCCGATCAGATTGAGGCTGCCTACAACTCACTGGGTTCAGATGTCTCGAAGATACTGACAGTCACAATGAGAACGGGAAACGCTATCGTGACTCAGGACAACAAGCTTGACCTGATCCATACCGGTAAGGAGAAGTTCGAGTACCTCATCGCCGACCTGGAGAACGCCCGCAAATCGATCCACATGGAGTACTTCATATTCCGTGATGATGAGATCGGCAGCAGGATTATTTCAATCCTCGAGCGTAAAGCCCGGGAAGGGGTTGTTGTCCGTCTGCTCGTCGACGGAGCCGGCTCGCGGCCGACGCTCTCGGGCAAGGGCAGGAGGAGACTCAGGAAGGGGCCGATCGAGTTCCGCAACTTCCTTGACCCGGCGAACCTTGTTTCGGCGTGGCTGATCAATTACAGCATGCACCGCAAGATCGTGATAATAGACGGCAGTATCGCCTATACCGGCGGGATGAATATCGGGATGGAGTATATAGACGGAAAACCGCGTTTTTCAAGCTGGAGGGATACGCACCTCCGTTTTACCCGGGGAGGGGTTGTTGTCCTGCTTGAATCTATCTTCATCGCTGACTGGATGAACAGCGGCGGCGATGTGGAGGCCTTTGAGAAGTATCCCGAATACGAGGAGATTGAGGAAGTCGGTGACAGCATGCTCTTTCCGGTGCAGATTCTCAGCAGCGGTCCCGACTCCAAGTGGTACTCAATCCACAAGCTCTACCTGACGATGATATCGAATGCGAACCGGAAGGTTCTCATCCAGAGTCCCTACTTCGTTCCCGACGAGAGCATCGCCGCCGCTATCGAGACTGCGGCATTGACCGGGGTTGAGGTGGCCCTCATGATGACCGGCCGTCCCGACAAGTTGATCCCCTTCTGGGTAGCCCACACTTTTTTCGAGCCGCTTTTGAAAGCTGGGGTGAGGATCTTTCTCTATGAGGCCGGATTCTTTCACGTTAAGGCCCTGATTATCGATGATCTGGTGGTGACGGTGGGCAGCTGCAACATGGACCAGCGCAGTTTCTTCCTCGATTATGAGCTCAATGCGGTAGTCTACGACCAGAGAACTGCCATTGAAATGGCTGAACAGTTTGAACGGGACCTTGAGTGCTGCCGGGAGGTTACCCTTGCTGATTATGAAGCGATAAGTCGGGCGGGCAAATTCCGGAATTCCGTTTTTCGCACGATAGCCCCGCTCTTGTGATTGCCGCGGTATCCCACTATAATCAGAAAGCGCTGCAGAGGCGGCGCATTCAGGTGTGAGATACGGCTTCCCCTGCTTGAAGGAGAGCGAAGTATGAAATGGCTGGAAGAGGTCTGGTTCGTCCGCGATATCATCCGACCCCTGCTCGATATCGGAATAATCACGGTAATCCTCTATCGGCTCTACGATAATGTGGCGCGGACCAGGGCGGTTCAGATTCTCCGGATACTCCTCGGTGCCGCCTCCCTCTATGCCGCGGCCTACTTCCTGCAGCTTAGCACGATTCTCTGGTTTTACAACCATATCATGACAGCCCTGATCGTAATCATCGCCATTGTCTATCAGCCTGAACTGAGGAGGGCGTTCACCCGCGGTGCTGCCGGCGGGGGGCGGCTGTTCCGGTTCGGCAACCAGACAACGAACGAGCAGATCGATACCATCATCAACGCAATGACTGTTCTGGCGGCCAAGCGGCGGGGAGCATTGATCGTTTTCCCCCGGAGGCTGGGGGTACGGAGCGTGGTGGACTCGGGTACCAGGCTGAACGCCGACCTCTCAAGCGCTCTGCTGCTGACTCTCTACGATCAGAATACCCCCCTTCATGACGGGGCTTCCGTCGTTCAGAACGGCAAGATTGTGGCAGCCGGCTGTTTCCTGCCCCTCAGTGAGCAGGCTGATATCCGTCGGAGTTTCGGAGCCCGTCATCGGGCGGCTCTCGGCATGGCCGAGGATACGGACGCGGTGGTTCTCTCTGTCTCGGAGGAGACCGGGGCCCTCTCTCTGGCTTATAACGCCAACCTGTACTACGATCTGCGTCCGGCTGCAGTCAAGCGCATGATTTCGGCGCTGTTGAATTATCATGATGTGAACCCGGAAACAATAGAGGAGGTAGCCGATGCCAAAGAGTAAGTTCCTCGAGACGCTTACCTTCAACTGGCCGGGGAAAGTCCTCTCCTTGGCGGCCGCTATCCTGCTCTATCTGATCATCGGTATGGTGACAGTTTCAAGCCGCAGTTTTACCGTGCCGCTTGAGGTCGATATCCCCGCCGGATACCGGGTTGAGAGTACGGTCGCTGAGGCTGTTGTGCTGACCTTGACCGGTCCGGAAGAGCAGATTTATCGGGTCATTCCCGAGCAGCTGCGTGCATATGCCGATTTCAGCGGTATTGACGGGGAGGGCACCTATGAAAAAAGGGTCCTGATCGATACCGGAGATTCCTTCGATACGAGAGGGACGATAACGATTGTTCCTGATCCGTCGTCAGTAAAGCTCTACCTGAGTCCAGCCGGGGGGAGTGAGGCGCTATGATCCTCGGCATCGGCATCGATATTCTTGAGACCGGCCGTATGACCGAGAAAGTCCTGCGTTCAGGTTTTGTGGAGCGGTTCATGCATCCTTCAGAGATAGCCTATGCCCATGAGAGCGGGGAGAGCGAGGTGATGATCTATGCCTCCCGGTTTGCCGCCAAAGAGGCATTCGGCAAGGCTTTGGGGACCGGTCTGCGGGGTCTTCGGCTGCGAGATATCGCCGTTGAGCATGACGGGGCGGGGCGTCCGTATTTCTCCCTTTACGATACGGCGCAAGCGGCGCTTGATCTCAGGGGCGGGAGTTCCGTGCACCTTTCGATTTCTCATCAGGCGAGCATGGTTGCTGCTGTGGTGGTCATAGAGGGAGAGCCGTCCGGTGCCTGATTACGTCCCCGAGCCCTCTGCAGAGTACAGACGTATCCGCCTGAGGCTGGCTTACGACGGCACCCGTTTCTGCGGCTGGCAGGTTCAGAAACGGGAACGTACTGTGCAGCAGGTGATTGAGCTGGCATTACAGAAGATGCACGACCGGCGGGTGCCGATAACGGGAGCAGGGCGGACCGATTCAGGGGTCCACGCTGCCGGACAGGCGGCCCATTTTGATACCGAACTTCTCACGGTTCCCCCATACAAGTTTGCCCCGGCGCTCAACTCGCTGCTTCCCTCAGATGTCCGCATCCTTGAAGCGGAGGAGGCGGACAGGGCTTTTGATGCCCGCCGCAGCGCTAAAGCCCGGGAGTACCGGTATTATACGGCCTCGGCAGAGCGCCTTTCCCCTTTCCGCTCCCCCTATGTTCTTGCGCTGCGTACACTGCCCGATATCAGGAAGCTCAACGGCTATGCCAGGGCAGTGACCGGAGAGCACGACTTTAGCGCGTTTGCTGCAGCCGGTGACCAGTCCGCATCACGGGTAAGGTACATATACAGCGCATCCTGGTACCCCGAGGGTCCGATGCTGGTGTTCAGGATTGTCGGGAATGCGTTTCTCTGGCGTATGGTCCGCTCTCTGGTCGGAACGATGCTCGAGCTTGAAACCCGCGGCGAGCCGGAGCAGGCGATGGTTGAGATTCTGCGAAGCCGTGAGAGGTCGGATGCGGGCGCTACCGCGGCCCCGCGGGGGCTTTTTCTTCACAGGGTACTGTATGAGTAACAGACAGGAGAATTACGAGCATATCCTGCAGGATCTGTGGGATATCATTGATACAGCTGAGGCGTTGGTCAAGGGCCGGGAGGGGTCTGTCTCCCGGGACGAGGCTGACGTGCCTGATTTCTCTGCCGTTGCAGCAATGCTTGCCGGTTCACAGGAGACTGCCCCCGCTGCTGTCACCCCTGAGGCGGAGGAGCTTGAGCTTACTGGTGAGCCGGCGGCTGGTGAGCCGGCGGCTGAAGAGCCGGCATCAGAGCTTGAACAGCTGCCTTCTTATGTGGAAGCGTGCAGGACGCTTGATGAGATTGCCTGGAAGGTGCTTGCATGCCGCCGCTGCGGTCTGTGTGAAAAGCGGAAGAAGGCGGTCCCCGGATCTGGGATGATGAATCCGAAGGTCATGATAATCGGTGAGGCTCCGGGAGCTGAGGAGGATGTGCAGGGTGAGCCCTTTGTGGGGCGGGCCGGCAAGTACCTCGATTCATGGATGGGAGCGATCAAACTCTTTCGCGGGAGAGATCTGTTTCTGGCGAATATCGTGAAATGCCGGCCTCCGGGAAACCGCGACCCGCTGCCTGAAGAGCAGCAGGCCTGCCTTCCCTACCTGAAAAAGCAGATCCGTATCATAAAACCGCAGACTATTCTGTGCGTTGGGCGGATTGCATCCCAGGTAATAACTGGGAAAAGTGAAGGAATCGGTCGGCTGCGCGGGGGTGACTACTCCTACGAGGGTATTCCGGTGGTTGTCACCTACCACCCGAGCGGGGTGCTGAGGAATCCAGAGTACCGTGCCCCGGTCTGGGATGATCTCAAGCGGCTTTCCGGGTTACTGCACGCTATCTCCTCTTCCTGAGAGGTGGTCTTTTGGTTTATGTCGACGTTCTGTTCAATACACCCCTGAAGGATGCCTTCACCTATCTTCTCCCCGATACCCTGCAGTGTGCAGCGGGGCAGCGGGTGGCGGTTTCTTTTGGCCGGCGGCGGATGACCGGATACGTGACGGCTGTGCGGGACCGGGCCCCGCGGGATGATATCGAATACCGGCCTGTGGAGCGGGTTATTGACAAGGAGCCGATATTCGGCCGCCAGGAAATTGAGCTGGCCAGCTGGATGGCAGCTCTTTACCTCTGCTCTCCCGGTGAGGCGCTGGCGGGCATGCTGCCCGGAGGCAGGCGTGACAGCTCCGCGGCGCTGTTCAGCTCAGCCGCTGAGGAGGATTTTCTCGATCGTCCCCAGCAGCTGACTGCAGAGCAGGAGGCTGCCATCGAGGCAATCTGCACTCCCGACGAGCGGCCGGCCTATCTCTTCGGAGTTACCGGTTCAGGCAAGACAGAGGTGTTTCTGCAGGCGGCTGAGCGGATTATTTCCTCCGGACGGCAGGTGATTTATCTGGTGCCCGAGATAACTCTCACCCATCAGCTTTCCGATCAGGTGAGCAGGCGATTCAGCAATCGGGTGGCCGTGCTCCACTCGGGGCTCTCTCCGTCTCAGCGGCTGGATCAGTGGCAGAGAATACGAAGGGGCGAGATCGATATTGTCATCGGCGCCCGCAGTGCAGTCTTTGCTCCGTGTACTGACCTCGGCATGATCATCATAGATGAGGAGCATGAGAACTCTTACAAATCGGGAACGACTCCCCGCTACCATGCCCGCCAGGTAGCCCTGCGCAGGGCTGCAGCTGCCCATGCGGTACTGGTTATGGGAAGCGCAACGCCTTCGCTTGAGGCGTGGCATCTTATGAAGATCGGCAGGTTCAGGTCTCTGGAACTGCCGCGCCGCGTCTCAGGGGGGAAGCTGCCGAGCATCGAGGTAGTCCGGATGACCGGCGAAGACGGACCGCTTTCCCAATCTCTGCAGCGTAAGATGCGGCAGGTGTTAAGCAGAGGCCGCCAGGTTATCCTGTTTCTCAACCGGAGGGGGTTTACCTACTTTTTTCACTGCAGGACCTGCGGTTACGAGATGCGCTGCGATCACTGTTCGGTCTCCCTGACCTATCATCGGGACAGGGAGCGGATGGTATGTCACTACTGCGGGTATTCACGTCCGCCGGTGAAGGTCTGTCCGCAGTGCGGTTCCCTTGATGTGGGGTACTCCGGTTTCGGTACCGAGATGGTGGAGAACGAGGTCAGGCGCCTCTTTCCCGACAAGCAGACTGCCAGGATTGATACCGATACGGCGAGAAGCGGTAAGGATGCCGTAAAGAGTATCCTTACGGCGTTCAGGGACCGGAAGATAGACATTCTTCTCGGTACGCAGATGGTGGCTAAGGGGCTCAATTTTCCCGGGGTCGACCTGGTAGGTATCGTGCTGGCCGACAGTGCCCTCCATCTGCCGGATTTCAGGGCTCAGGAGCGGACATTCTCCCTGATCATGCAGGTTTCCGGGAGGGCAGGCCGCTACTCGGATCACGGGAAGGTCGTGGTTCAGACGTGGGACCCGGAGAACAGCGCTGTCCGGCTGGCTGCCGAGGGTGACATCGCAGCATTCTGCGAAGAGGAGCTTGAGTTCAGGCGGGCCGCCGGTTTTCCCCCTTTCTCCCGTATGATCAGGCTGGTCTTCCGGGGACGGTCTGAGAAGCGGGTTATCGAGCAGGCGGGAAGGGCAGAGAAGCTGTTAAGCCGGATGGTGCAGGGTTTCGGTGATGAGGACGGGGTGGAGATTCTTGGGCCGGCTGAGGCGCCGCTTTCAAAGATTTCCGGCAACTGGAGATGGCAGATTATCATCCGTTCTCGGACGCTCAACAGGCTTCATAAGGCCGCTGTTCTGTTCAGTGAGCAGTTCAAGCCGGCATCGGGAGTCTACATGGAGATAGATATCGATCCGATATCGCTCCTCTGACGGCAATGGTTTGGATGCAGATTGACTGAGAGCTCGGTTTTTGGGTAACTTACAGGTATGTTGGATATCATAACAATCGGAGATGAGGTACTCAGGGAGAAGGCTGAACGGATTACTTCGTTCGGTTCTGAACTGAAAGTTCTCGTAGATGCGATGATCGAGTCGATGCGCAGCGAGCGCGGTCTCGGGCTGGCGGCTCCTCAGGTGGGCGTTTCAAAGAGACTGTTTGTGGTGGAGCTCCCTGATGAGGATGCTCCGCGGGTCTTTGTAAATCCGGAAATCATTGAGACGTCTCTGGAGCAGTCAAGCTATGAGGAGGGCTGTCTCAGTATCCCGGGAGTTTATGAGGAAGTTATACGGCCGGTAGCGGTAACGCTGCAGGCGCAGGATGTGAGCGGAAAACCGTTTACGGTCCAGGCACAGGGAATGCTTGCCAGGGTGGTCCAGCACGAGTATGACCATCTGCAGGGGGTGCTGTTTGTTGACCGTCTTCCCCAGGATAAACGGGATAGGGCTTTGAGTCTTTACGAGAAGAAGGCCAAGAACAGAAAAGGGCAGAAGCGGCGGGCACGGGGGAGCCTGTAGTGAGAGTTCTTTTTGCCGGAACCCCCGATATTGCTGTGCCTGCTCTACGCCGGGCTGCTGCTGCTGTGACCGTCTGCGGGGTGCTGACAAACCCTGATCGGGTCAGGGCAAGGGGCGCGAAGGTACTTCCCTCCCCGGTCAAGGCGGCTGCCGAAGAGCTGGGTATTCCGGTTATTCAGCCTGAACGGCTGCTCGCCGAAGCGCGGGCCCAGGCCGCCTCTCTCAATCCTGATCTCCTGGTTACCTATGCCTACGGCAGGATTTTCGGACCGAAGTTTCTCTCGCTCTTTCCGATGGGCGGGATCAATGTTCATCCGTCGCTTCTTCCTGAGCTGCGGGGGAGTTCCCCTATTCAGTCGGCTATTCTCTACGGTCTCAAGCGTACGGGGATTACGGTTCAGCAGATTGTCCTGGAGACTGATTCCGGGGGTATTCTCCTGCAGGAGCCGGTTGATCTTGACGGGACCGAGACCACGGAGAGCCTTACCCCGGTGATGGCTGAACGGGGTGCACAGCTGTTGGCTGAGGTTCTGCAGATGCTGGAGAAGGGAACTGCAGCGGTCCGTGGGCAGGATCACCGTGCGGCAACCTACTGCCGAAAGATTGAGAAGGGTGACAGATTCATTGATTGGAATAAAAGCGCTGAACTGCTGAGCAGAGAGGTCAGGGCGTTTTATCCCTGGCCGAAGGCTGCCGCCGGCTGGGATGGCCGCACCCTGATGGTTACCTATGCGCTGCCTGTCCCTGACAAGGCGGTCGGGCTTGCCGGCTGCACTCGCCCGAAGCCCGGTACTGTGCTGTCCCTTCCCCATGCAGAGGGCATTCCGGTCGTCTGCGGTGACGGGGTGCTGCTTCTTAAGCGGCTGCAGCTTGAGGCAAAGAAAGAGCTGGACTACATCGCCTTCCGCAACGGAAATCCCGATATTACCTCCGCCCGGCTGTCCTGATCCCAGTTCCCGGGCAGGGCTGTTCAAACCGGACGGGTCTATTGACTGCCGTACAGGCTGCCCCTACAATATGTTCTACATGGTAAAAAAATAGTATGAGAGTTCGTGTTTTTATTCTGCTGCTGCTGTTTACTGCCGCTGCTGTGTGGGGGGCAGAAACGTCTCAAGATCCGCCCTATCTCGATTGGGAAGCTCAAGGGGAGGGAGATTATCCGCGGGTTGCCCTGGTGCTCTCTGGCGGCTCCGCATTGGGACTGGCTCATATCGGGGTTCTCAGGGAGCTGGAACTTGCCGGGATTCCGGTTGATATGGTTATCGGGACGAGTATGGGGGCCCTTGTCGGGGGGTTCTACGCTGCCGGCTACTCTCCGGGTGATCTTGAGCGGCTTGTTGATTCGATTAACTGGGGGATGATATTCACCGCCCCTGATTCGTTTCTTGCCTACATTGCGGAACCGGTAACGAATGAGCACAAGATGCTCATCTCCCTCAGTTTTGACAGCCGGGGAATAGGGAGGACTTTGGGGCTTTTTTCGGATCAGCAGATTCTCAATCATCTTTCCCGGCACTTTGTGCGAGTCTCGGATGTTCGGGACTTTGACCAGCTGACCATTCCCTACCGTTGTGTGGCCGTCGACCTGATTTCAGGTGAAGACCGGCTTTTTTCCGAGGGGATCATCACCCAGGCAATCAGGGCTTCCATTTCTCTTCCGGGGCTGCTCTCACCCTATCCAATAGGAGACAGGTGGTATATTGACGGGGGGGTACGAAACAATCTGCCTGTGACCTCAGCAAGGGAACTGGGCGCTGACATCGTTATTGCCGTCAATGTTAGTTCCAAGGCTCCTGAGGGGATTGATGAATTTGTCTCTGCTGCCGATGTTGCCGTTCAGTCGAGCCGAATCATGCTGGAAAGTATTGAGTTTGAGCAGGAGAGGCAGGCCGATATTCTTATCAAGCCTGACCTGGAGGGGCTTGAATCAGCTGAGTTCTGGAAGGCTCCGGAGTTTATCAGACGGGGGAGGGAAGCCGGAGCGCTGGTTTCGGATGAACTGGGGAGGCTTTCCCGGTTTCTTTCGGCATACCGGGAGGCAGAGCCGCGTGACCCTGACCGAAGGGGAGACTACTTTTCTTTGCCGGTCAGAAAGGTCGTTTCCGTACGTGACGGGGGAGATGGGACTGATCCTCTGCCGCTTTCTCTTTTCTCATCTTTTTCCGGCAGGCCGCTGACTGAAGAGGTTCTTGATCGGCTGGAGCTTCGGGTGAATCAGGTTGCCTCTTCCGGTATTTATGAGTCGATCAGTTATGTGCTGACAGAGCGTCCCCGCCAGGAGGGGAGTTATGATCTGCGGCTGCTTCCCCTGCCCCTGCGGCGG
>CAYSRK010000063.1:0-2088 GCA_964433385.1 uncultured Spirochaetales bacterium | reverse complement strand
CCGGCTCCATTTCCCCTCCTTCCCCGGTTTGCCGCTCCGCGGCCTCGGAAGGTCCTAAACTGTCGGGACAAGAACCCGGAACCCGATGATGAGGCTGCGAATGGACGGCGTACGGATGTTGCGACTCGCCGAACGAACGATCTGCGCACTGGTGAACCAACTGCCGCCCCGGAGAACCCGGTTCGAGCCTGAAACCAGGCCAGTCGGATTCACAGCAGGTGATTCCTCATAGTACTCATCATCATACCAGTCCCAGCACCATTCCCATACATTCCCGCTCATGTCATGCAATCCCAGCTCGTTCGGTCGCTTCTCTCCTACCGGGTGGGTTCTTCTGCTGCTGTTACTACCATACCAAGCTACATCACCTACACTATTGCTCCCGGCATACGTGTACCCCTGACTCTGGTTTCCCCCACAGGCCGCATATTCCCACTCATCCTCCGTCGGCAATCGATAGCCTTTTGCCTCCCAGTTCACCTGCAGGCTGTCCCATTTTGACGGGTCATCCTCCGGTACCGGTCCCCATCTGTCAGGGTCACTGCTGCCTCCCAGTTCATACACCGGTTCAAGTCCTTCTCTCGTACTCATTCGGTTGCAGAAGACCACTGCATCATACCAGCTCACCTGCTCCACCGGTCGGCTGTTTGAATCACTCTCTGAATCAAAATAGGAAGGATTCTCGCTCATCACCTTCTGATACTGCTCCTGCGTCACCGGATAGATCCCCATGTAAAAGCTGTCCACCTGAACCCGGTGTACCTGCCGTTCATTTTTATACGCATCCCCATCTTCTGAACCCATCTGGAAGCTGCCGCCTTCCACATATTTCATCGGGACCAGACCGTTTTCCAGCTTTCTGCGTGCTGCCTGCCGCTTTTCTTCTTCCCGATTCCGCAATCCGCAGATCGGGCACTTGTATACCCGCATCCCAGTCGGCTCTTCCCGATTCGGCACTGCCGTTACTCCTTCTGTCCTCTCCGAGTTCTCAGATCTACCCCAGTAAGCTGATGTGGAAATGCTGTTTCCCGGAGAAGGCTCTCCCTGCCTGCACAGCAGACACGCACCGCCTTCCTGATGCCCATGAAGGGTCCCGTATAATGGGGTCTGGCCTACCACACCCCGCTTCACATAATCATACAGTCCCCGGGCATCTGTCACCGGTTCACTCATCCCGCTTGTAAGCACCTCCCGTGCACGATATCGCTTCGCCGTCTCTTCATACCCCGGTTTCCGCTCCCGGAAATTCCTCCGCACTCTCAGCTGGTCTCCTGAAAAACAGCTGTCGTTCAGCAGCAGAATATGCCGGGCTGGAATCCTTCCCAGCGCCCCGCTGACCATGCTGCTCGGAATCCAGGTCCTGATCTCCTGTTCTTCCGCATCGTAGGGCAGCCAGTAGTTCATGCCGTAAAACTCTATACTTCTTCCATGACCTGCATACCGGCTGACCCCGATGGTTACCAGCACCCGATCACCGGATGCACTGCTGCTTTGTTTATTGCTGTTCCTGCTCTTTGCCATGATTCTGTACGCTCCTCCGTCAAGTAACGATTACATACTGATCCAGGTCATTTCCGCAGGTACTCACCAACCGCCTGCAGGTCTTCCTTCCGGCAGAGGGCTGCCTGAGCATGCTCAAAGCAGAAGGATGTGCTGACCAGACAGTCGCCGTTATCCAGGAGCATTTCACCCCCCGATTCACCGAGAATCAGGCGGCTGCCCGTAGCATCCCGCATCCGGAAGCTGATGCCGGTCGTCAGGTTGGCTTTTATGGGGGTAGATACCACATCGGCACGGGGATACTGGGTTGCCAGGATAAAGGTCATGTTCAGCGACCGGCATTCTGAAATGAGGGTCATCAGCCGCTCACTGCTCAACCCCCTGAATTCGTCCATGATGACAACGAGCAGGGGAAAGCGGGCATACTCATTCTTTTCCCGAACCCGTTTCCGTCTTTCCAACTCCTGCTCCAGTTTTTCCAGCATAGCTTCAAATGTGCGGGGATTGTCAGCCACCGGATGCCACAGATGGGGCAGCCGGGCATACCTCTTGAACTCCTCCACTTTGTGATCATAGAGAGCCAGCTGC
>CAYSRK010000062.1:0-8130 GCA_964433385.1 uncultured Spirochaetales bacterium | reverse complement strand
CAGCTGCAGCAGCCTCTGTTTCTGTTTCTTCTGCGGCTGTTTCAGTTTCGACAGGCTCCGACTCGTCTTCAACCGGTTCAGCTGCAGCAGCCTCTGTTTCTGTTTCTTCTGCAGCTGTTTCAGTTTCGACAGGCTCCGACTCGTCTTCAACCGGCTGTACTTCAAGCGACTCCGCTTCAGTCTCAGCATCAGGCTCAGATGCCGGGACTTCTGAAGAATCCTGGATATCAGCAGGTTCCTGCGTTTCTACCGGCTGCTGCGCTTCAGCTTCTGTGACAGGTGTAAAAGAGGAGAGATCGGGAACAGCTGTCTGTTCATCTTCTGATTCAGATTCATCCGCAGTTTCTTCGGCTGGGACAGGTTCCGGCTGCAACTCTTCGGCTGGCGGAGTATCGCTCCGGGGAGCAGCTGTTTCTGTTTCCCAGGTCTGAGCGTCCACCGGCTCCGTATAGAGCTCAGGCACTCCTGTTGTTCCGCATGCAGATAACAGGATCACGGACGCGGTCAGCAGTGCTTTCAACCAGCTACTCACAAATAATACTCTCCCTGCAGGGTCTTTGCTGAATATGATCGTATTGACCAAAAAGGCAGATCTTCTGCGGCTTGTCGGTCCGGCTCTTCACTACTCTATCATACTCTGCAATCTGCTTCCGCGATAGAGGTATTTTGAATTTCACCGGAATTATTCGGATGTTAGATAGCAATATAGAGAGTAAACACCATTTGATAGAAAGGTGTTTTTCCAGAATTCGCACTGGTGGGATGCAGCGGGTTTCTGCCGGTGATCTTGTTTATGCGGGCATCAGCGGTATCAGTAGATAAAACACGATGCAGCGACGGCTAGGCCGGCACCCGAAGCAACGGTCAGCACCGTATCGCCTCTTTGAATTCTCCCCTCTGCAGCCGCGGTGTGGAGGGCCATGGGAACACAGGCACTACCTGTGTAGCCGTAACGGTCCATAACCATGATCGCCTTATCATGGTTCACCTTGAGAATATCCATTACCTCGAGGATTACCGAGCGATTGATCTGGGTGAAAATATAATGGTCTACCTGAGAGCGGCTCAGACTGATGTCTTCAAGCAGCGCATCTGCTAGGGAGGGCCAAAGCTTGACGTTACGGTCGGCGGGAAGACGCTGAAGCAGCTGCAGTCCGTACTCTCCCGTTTCCAGCCGTCCATGAGTAACCGGATTGCGTGTGCCGCCGGTATATACCCCGACATAATTCCACTGTGTTCCGTCGCTTAGTTGTCTGCCCCCCAGATACTGCGATGCATCGTGCTCAGCAGCGCGCTCCAGAATAACAGCTGCGGCTCCGTCGGCAAAGATGGAATACCCGAACACATCCTGAGGACGGAAGAATGCACTCATGTTGTACACTCCGACCAGACACACATACTGTGCCTGGGGAGTCCCGGCCAGCCATTTGGCCAACGTATCGAAACCAGTGACGAAACTCGCGCAGCTCGCACCGATGTCAAATACCGCGCATGCTCTCTGCCTGCCCTGGATACGGCCCTGAAGCAGGATGCTTGTTGCCGGAGAAATGAATTCCGGGGTATCAGTGGCGACTGCAAAGGCATCAATCTGGTCACCGGAAAGTCCGGCATCCGCAATAGCCGCACGTGCTGCCTTTTCTGCAAAGTCTGCAGTAGTCTCATCCAAACCCCGCAGATGGGCAATATGGCGTCTGTGTATACCCAGCTTACTTTCAATACGCTCATGATCAAATTCGATCCCGGCCAGTTCTTTCAGTGTCCTGTTGTCGATCGGCCTGCCGGGAACATAGAGTCCCGTGCCTTTGATACGAACCATCGTGTTGATCCTTCTTTCTCTGTACTGAATGCGCCGCACCGTACGGGTGCAGCCCCCTTTGACGAATATCTGTCAGCGCGGAACGCCGGTGGTAAGATACGTGACAAGGTCCTGCAGCGTTCTGCTGATATCCATGCTCCTGTCGCTGAAGATGTATTCAATACCCACATGGTGGCTGATGCCGATCAGGAAATTGGCCGCCGGCAGCCTGCTTTCCCGCGGCAGAGCAGTCAGACGGCTAAGATACCCTTTCTGGAAACGGTCATAGTAATCCCGTACGCTTTCAGTCGATACAAACTCCGCTTCCCGAACGATCTGGTAGTACTCCGGATGCAGATCGAAGTAGTTGATGAAATTCCAGATCCCGAAGAGCTCCTGATCGAGCACGCTCGACCCTTCGGAGAGGCAGCTGCGCAGAAAAGAGCGGGTTTTATGCCCGATATGATGAACAATAGTGGAGAGGAAGAGCTCCTTGCTGGAAAAATAGGTGTAGAAGGTGCCGACTGCAAGCCTTGCCTCCTGCGCAATATCGGAGACATTGGTCTTATGGTATCCCAGGCGTCCGAACAGCCTTATGCCCGCCTGTATGAGCGCATCTCGGGAATCAGCAGGGGGTTCCTGAATCAGAGAAAGTTTTGCTGAAGGCATGGTGAGGGGAGTGGTGAACCCGGAAAAGACTCCCCGGGTGATAAACGAATAGAGGACTGAGCGGTCAATGGGAAAATCCTCATAGAGCATGCGGAAAGAAATAAACCGCAGACCGCTGGCAATGTAGAGGTACTCGCTCTTCTCTATAGCTCTTCCATAGATCCGTTCGAGTGTTCTGGTGTACAGATTTCCTATGCGCTGCTCATAATCTGGATACCGGTACTGCCCTTCGCGGAAGACGGAAAATTCCCTGTTATAGGTCACCGGGGCCATCAGCATGACCTCGATAAAACGGGTGAGCCCGGACTCGAATGAAGCAACTTCTATGGCGTTCAGGTCTGATTCGTATCTCTCGATGAACCGGTCAAGCAGGTCCCGTATCAGCGCCTCCTTGTCGGAATAATAGCGGTAGAACAGACCGTTCGAAACCCCAGCCTCCCGGCAGACCTCAGCAACTGACACCGTATCCATCCACTGTTCAGAAAAGAGCTGTAAGGCGGTCCGCCGAATGAGAGCAGGTTTTTTACTTGTCATGCAATGCATCCAAAAAAAGAGAAAAACGCTCCAGAAAGAGACCGGGATTCTCTACAGTCACTGAATGGCCGACGCCGGGCAGTATTTCATACGTACCGTGAAAAGCCTCAGCCGTGGTCCGGGTCATTTCAGGGGTTATCAGCACATCGGCCTCTCCGCAGACCGCGTGTACCGGTCTGGTGAACAGGTGTGCCCTGCCTCGGAAGTCGGCAGTTCCCAGAGCCTCGGCATGGCCTACGAAACAAGGACCGCGCATGAGCTGCGCATCATCAACGAGCTGTGAAAACAGCTGATCATCGTGTAGTGCGGGCACCACCGCCCGCAGCGCCTGTTCGAGGAGGGAACGGCTGGTACGATAGGAATCAATCACGGGGTAGTAAGTCTCAGGGGTCACCAGCCCGCTGACCGGAGCGGAATCAATAAGAAAAAGACCGGAGATGAGCTGAGGATGATTGACCGCAACATCCATGGCAGCCGCTCCCCCGAGACTGTGCCCGACGAGCACTGCCTGCTCAAGCCCCATCTCTCTGATGAAATGCGCCAGGAATGCACCGTAGGCATCGACTGCACAGCTGCCCAAATCCCCGGACCTGCCGAAGTTCGGCATATCAAGGGCTGCAGCCCGTCTTCCCCCGACATCCATCACCTCGGAGAACCAGAGGCTGCTGCCGAGATTTCCGTGGATAAAGAGAATCGGAACATCGCGCAGGTTTTCTTTATGAACCTGCGCGCAGAAGACGGGGATACCTGAAATCGTGACAGTGCTGCGGGTTATCGTGCTCATACTGCGTTTCCTACTGTTTATACCATTTTCACTATACAGGCAACACCCATGCCTCCCCCGATGCACAGTGACGCCAGTCCCAGCTCCTTTCCGCTGCGCTGCAGTTCGTACAGGAGTGTGGTGATGATCCGCGCCCCGGAGGCACCGATAGGATGACCGAGTGCGATAGCACCTCCGTTGACATTGCACCGGTCAATCAGGCGCTCAGTTGACTCGCCGTATTGTGCCGACAGATCTCTGAGCACGCCGAGAGACTGAGCCGCAAACGCCTCGTTGAGTTCAATCCGTTCCATGTCCCGAAGCGTAAGCCCGGTGCGTGAGAGCACGCTCTGTATGGCCGGAACCGGGCCCAGCCCCATGTAGGCAGGATCTACGCCGGCCTGTTCATACCCGATAAGTTCAGCTATCGGGGTAAGCCCCCGGGCAGCGGCAGCGGCTTCACCGGCAAGGATCACCGCAGCGGCTCCATCGTTAATTCCCGAAGCGTTTCCGGCAGTTACCGATCCGTCCGGGGTGAAAGCAGGTCGCAGACGGCCTAAAGCCTCGAGCGTGGTTTCCGGTCTCGGGTGTTCGTCCCGGTCAATCCGCGTTTCACCCTTTCTCCCCGGGATAACAACCGGCACAATCTCCTCGGCAAACCTTCCTGCGTCCATAGCGGCAGCTGTCCGTCTCTGACTCTCGAGGGCAAACTCATCCTGCTCCTTGCGTGATATATGGTGCGAGCGGGCAATATTCTCCGCTGTCATTCCCATATGGTACTGGTTGAATACATCGGTAAGCCCGTCGAGCAGCATCGCATCTTCCAGGTTCTGGCTGCCCAGTTTCTGTCCGAACCGGTTCGCCCAGGAGAGGTAGAACGGTGCCTGAGACATGCTCTCGCTGCCTACAGCCGCGACAATTTCAGCCCGTCCGAGCTGAATGTCACCTGCGCCCGTCATAACCGCCTTCATGCCGCTGCCGCAGAGCATATTGATACTGTAACCGGGAACCTCTACCGGCAGCCCCGATTTTATTGCCGTCTGCCTCCCCGGACCCATCCCCTGGCCGGCCCCTAGGACATTTCCCATGATCAGTTCACTCACCGCCCCGGATTCCACCCCGGCAGCTTCAAGGCTCGCCTTCACTGCGATGGAACCCAATTCACTGGCAGAAAGCGTCTTCAGTCCGCCGCCGAACGATCCTATAGCCGTTCTCCTCGTTGAAAGGATGTATACTTTTTCCATGCTGCTCCATTCCTCCGCTTAGGAAATTATTGCGCTAGATAAACTTCAATCTCCGGGCCTCTTCAGTAAGCTCATCCCGAAATTTCGGATGGGCGATAGAGACAAGCAGTTCGACCCGCTCAGCGAGCGTTCTGCCCCGCAGATGTACCGCTCCGTACTCTGTTACCACCCAGTCGATATCCTGACGCGGAATTGTTACCGCCGAACCGGGCAGCAGGATCGGAGTTATCGTGGAGACCTCGCCGTTCTTAGCTGTTGAACGCATGGCAATTATCCCCTTGCCGTCTCGGCTCTTCTGCGCACCACGGTGGGTATCCAGCTGCCCTCCTGTACCCGAGTACTGCACGGTACCGATACTTTCCGAACAGACCTGTCCCAGCAGATCTACGCTCAGAGAGGTGTTGATGCTGATCATCCGATCATTCTGCGCGACAACCGAGGGGTCATTCACATAGTTTCCGCGCATCTCCAAAACCGCCGGGTTATGATCGAGCCAGTCATACATCTGCCTGCTTCCCAGCGCGAACGCGAAGACGAACTTTCCCGGCCACAGAGTTTTACGCTTATTGGTAATGACACCGGCTTCATAGAGACCGATCATGCTCTCAGTAAACATCTCCGTATGGATGCCGAGGTCGTTCTTGGAGCCCAGCAGGCTGGCGACGGCATTGGGAATCCCCCCGATGCCGATCTGCAGCGTCGCCCCGTCAGGAATGAGTTTTTCTATATGCCTGGCAATCTGTTTTTCAACTTCCCCGGAGGCGGTGACAGGAATTTCCGGTATCGGGGCATCATATTCTACGATGCAGTCTACATCCTTGATGCTCACCTCGGTGTCTCCGTTGATCCACGGCACATGGGTGTTGACTTCAAACACCACATAATCGGCAGCCTCGATAAACTCCTTCTCGTAGACATTGCATAGCCCGATATTGAAAAACCCCGACTGGACCTGCATGGGGGTGACCGGTCCCCAGTAGACGATGGGTACCCCCTCTTCCTTGAGCGCTATGATTTTATTCGTTCCCGCCTGGTGAAGGTTATTTGGAATGTAGTCGACAAGCTTATACCCGTGTTTTACCGCCGCCCTGTTGCTTGGACCGTAAAACCAGTTCTCATTCATGAACACCCCTTCATACGCTTTATTCTCACAGAACTCGTAGTTATGGAGGTTCAGACATGAGAGAATCCTCAAATGGCTGAAATGTTCCTTGTACAAATGGATGTGCCCCATGAAGCCCTGCGACTCCATGGAGGCCATGCCCATTACTACCGCAGCATTGTCCGGCAGTGTGCGGACTGCCTCATCAAGGCTTTTGAGTTTCTGCCTGTACATTCCAAGCCATGTTTCTGAATTTGCCATATGCTCTCCCTTGCAGCAGCCGCAGCGGAACGGCTGTTCAGAATACCAGTCCGCCGTCTACCCGCAGCACTTGACCGGTGATGAAATCCGCCTTATCGCTCGCGAGAAACAGAGCTGCCCGGGCGATATCATCCGCCTCACCCATACGCTTCAGGGGAGTCTTCTCGACCATTGCAGTGAGAATCTTCTCGGGCATCTTCTCGGTCATGGGGGTGCGGATAAATCCCGGAGCAAGCGCATTTACACGAATTTTTTCTCCCTTGCGGCTCAGCTCCTTGGCCCAGGTCCTCGTCATACTCACCACCGCACCCTTTGTCGCTGCATAGTTTGACTGCCCGATGTTGCCGTCAAGAGCGACCACGCTCGCCATGTTGATGATGACCCCGCTCCTCTGCTCAAGCATGATCGGGGCAGCCGCCTTCGTCATGTAGAATACCCCGTCAAGATTGACCTGCATAACCTGCCGCCACTGATCCAGAGACATGTTCTGAATAAGGGCATCACGGGTAATACCGGCGTTGTTCACCAGCACGTCAAAGGCGCCGGATACCTCCTGTATATGGGCAACCGCCATTTCCACCTCTTCGCTCTGACCGACGTCAACGTTCAGAACGGAAATATTGGATTTCTGCGCCAGGTCACCAAACTCCTCGAAGCTCAAGTCCAGAGCCCACACCATCTTTGCACCCGAAGCGGCGAACAGTTCTGTGACAGCTTTGCCCAGACCGCGTCCTCCTCCGGTTACGATACACACTTTTCCCTGCAGATTCACGTCCATGATACGCACTCCTTACAATTCAAGTATTCCTGATACCCGTTCAGCATGATGTTACAGCGGTCGTGAGCAGGCTGCGGCAGCACCTGCTGCAGCCCTCCTGCCTACGCCGAATACGCCCCCCACTGGACAACCGCAGCTGCCCATACAAAACCCAGGCCGGCTCCGACCATGACAATACGAGTCCCTTCTCTGATCTTTCCCGCTTTCAGCCCCTCCTCAAGCGAAATGATCTGGTCATTCTGTCCGATATGGCCGTAATCGCTGAGGTATGTGGTCTGTTCCGGACTCAACCCCAGGTCCTTGAGTATCAGGCTGTGGGTTGAATATTTGAAATGGAGCAGGGCAAGATAATCGATATCGGCTGCGGTAAGCCCCGATTTTCTCAAAGAGTCCTCAATGACCGCATAGAAATTGGGCAGGGTCCGTTCGTTGAGCTTCTGCTTGAACGACTGCACATCGTCAATAACGAAGTGGAACTTTCCTGCATCGTTTTGGGTGATCGGCCAGTTCCTGCTCCCGCCCGGTTTGACAATGCAGTCGGTGGAGAAGGAACCGTCTCCCTTGAATGCGGTGCCCAGAAGGGCGTTGCGGCCGCAGTCCCTCTCCAGCACAACTGCAGTGCCTCCTGCTCCGAGATCAAACATGAAGGACGTCTCAGGAACGGAGTAGGAGATCATATCCCCGTTACGGTAACCGCTGACCAGCAGAACGGTCCGATATTCGGTATTGGTCTCCATCAGCGAGCGGGCAACCTCCATACCGGTCATCATTGACCCGCACATCGCCTCCATATCGAATGCCCAGGCGTTGACTGCCCCCAGCTGGTCGGCAATATAGAGGCCGGCAAGCCAATTGATATAATCCTTGTGCTGGGCGCCGTTCCAGATGATCACATCAAGCTCAGCAGCGCTTCGCCCGGCCATCTCCAGCGCCTTGCGGGCTGCTTCAAGCCCCATGAATGCGGTAGTGTCATCCGGCCCGGGA
>CAYSRK010000061.1:0-7211 GCA_964433385.1 uncultured Spirochaetales bacterium | reverse complement strand
TTCTTGTCCGGCACGATGAGGGCTCCGAGGTACTTCATGTCCTGGCCGATCACCACAGCCTGCTCAATGAACCGCGATTCGCGCAGTTTCGCCTCGATGGGCACCGGTTCGATATTCTCCCCGCCGGAGAGAACAATCGTGTCCTTCGCCCGGCCCCTGATGGCATACTCGCCGGTGTGGGTCCACATCCCGATATCGCCGGTGTTCAGCCATCCGTCTGTATCGAGAATCTGTCGGGTCAGATCCTCCCGCTTGTAGTAGCCCATCATTACCTGGGCTCCCCGGGCATAGATGACTCCTTTTTCCCCTGGTTTAACCGGATTCCCCACCTCATCAAGGATCCTGATATCGGTTCCGGGAAATACACCCACGGTGGAGGGTATCTGGCGTCTTATCGGACGCAGCCCGATTATCGGACTCGTTTCCGTCAGGCCGTAGCCGTCGAGCAGGGTAATGCCGATGGCCGAGAAGAAACGGTCAACAGAGGCCGAGAGAGAACCTCCTCCGGAAACCCCGGCCTTGAAGTTCTTCCCGAGTTTTGCCCTGATGGTCTTAAAGACCAGGACGTCACCGAGTTTCTTGAACGGGGTGAGCACAATGAAGGGAATCACGGCGACGAGGATGTCGAGGGGATAGAAGCGTTTCCTGAACTGCGGCATACGGTTGGTCAGCATGTTGTGCAATTTCTTCCAGGCCGCTCCCACGGTGACAAAGAAACTGAACATGCCGCGGGCAACGGCGCTTTTCTTGCGGACGTTCTGGTATACTCCCGTCATGACCGATTCCCAGATCCGCGGGACCGAACCCATCCAGGCTGGATTCACGTACTGGAAATCGGGCAGCATGATCTTGCCGATTGGTTTGGAGTATGCTATGGCCGAGGCTGTACCGAGGATGACGTACTGCAGGATCCGTTCGAAGGAGTGCCACACGGGGAGCACGGAGAGCCAGCGGTCCCCCGGTCTGATGTCGACCACCTTGGGGACTCCCTCGACCTGGTGGAGGAAGTTCCGGTGGCTGATCATGACTCCCTTCGGTTCACCGGTGGTTCCTGAGGTGAATATAATCGTTGCGAGGTCTTCCGCACCGCCTGAATCAATTTCATGCTCGATCAGGGTCGGGTCGGCGGAGAGTCGGGCGGCACCGCGTTCTGCGACATCAGAGAAAGGAAGGACCGAGACTCCCTCCGGAATCGGAGTTTCATCCGGTTCGTAGGTCGGACTCATAACGATGAGTGTCTTCAGCTCGGGAAGATTGGGGAGCAGGGCTGCGATTTTACTCAGCTGTTCCTCATTTTCGGCGAAGCAGATCCTGCAGCCTGAGAATCCGAGGATGTACTCAAGTTCATGCGGCATGGCATCACGGCCGCGGGGCACATCGGCAGCTCCTAGCGATAGAACTGCGATATCGGCGATGAGCCACTCCTTCCGGTTATCCGAGATGATTCCGATATGGTCACCCCTTACAGCTCCGAGCTCCATGAGCCCGGCAGCGAGAGCCTGGCTCTGGGCATAGAAATCCCTGTATGTTGTCGGATTGAAGGCGCCGACATCATTTTTCCACAGCTGGGCCGTCAGGTCGGGATGAGCGGCCTGAATCTCGCGGACCATTTTGGGTATAGTTTCAAACATTGTTTCCTTCCTCTTTCCCGTATCCGAACTCAGCCGGAGCGGGGTGACTGCATTGCCGGAGGGACGGTCCGGTGCGTACGGACTCGGTTCGCCGACCCTGTATGAGCTGCAGCAGAGGCGAGAGGGTAAAAAAAACAGCAGGCGTCAAAAGGCTCTGCTGCTCTCATACACTATTAATATACTCCATTTTTCAGCTTTGAAAAGATTAATTTTGACATTTTGCATAATTTTTCTAAAAAAAACTGCTCAGCCCTGCACCTCCTGGATAACGGCGAGCTCGTGCGGCATAATCCGCTTGATCGGCCGGAAGTAGGTCCTCGGCGAATAGGCTGCAAGGTCCGAGACTCTGGTCATGTAGATGCAGGCGTACTCCTCCACCTGTTCGGCGTAGAGGCTCTCCTCTGAGCCGGCCCGCAGAATCTCACCCCAGTAGGGGTTGAAGCAGCTTTTATATGCACTGATCAGTTCCGATATCTGGGAGTTGATGGCATCCATCTGTCTGAAGAGCAGATCTGCCGTACGATCGGTACGAGGAGTGATTCCCTGCGTTTTTCTGTAGCGCTGGATGTCGATCTGGTTCACCTGCTTCTCAAGTTCAAGCTTTTCCGCCATGAGCTGGTCAATCTTAGTCTGGATCGGGTAAGAGGCCCGCAGTCCCGCCATCTCCTGCTCCAGGTCGCCGAGGACCAGGGCTGTTCTCCAGTCGCACTGCTTCTTGATAGATACAACGTCACCGTAGATATGGTCCCCGATGTAGAGAATCTCATCACCCTCGAGGCCAAAATCATTCTGGATTTTTTGGTACCAGCCCCCCTGGTAGATTCCCCCGCCTGAGAGCGGAAGTTCATAGTTTCTCATCAAGCCGCTCTCTGGATCGACAGCCAGAAAACGGTTCGGCTGCTCGAAGAACCGGGGCTTGTCGGCCAGGGGAACCACGAGATCGAAGAGCTCCAGCCACGAGGAGCAGGTTGTCAGAAATGGATTGACGGCAAAGTCGAGGAGGGCCTTCGTATAGGCATAGTCCGAGTTGGTTATGATCATCAGTTTCTTGCCGTAGTCCTTAAACTGTTCGAGCAGAAGGGCGGTGTTCGGATCCTTTATGACATAGGTTTCAAAATTCTCTTTGAGCACCTGCTTCAGCGTCCCGTCGCGGTGGATCTCATCAATGACCGCCATGATGTCGTCGGCGAGACGGCGATAGTCGGGGATCGGTTCCCCGCGGTCCTTGAGGTCGACGAGCTGGCTGTACAGTACGCCGTAGGAGATTGCAAAGGAGGTATCGAGGCTCTGGTAGTCCTTGTCCGAAAGATCGACGGCAACCTTGCGGTAGAGCTGTTTCTGCTCCCTGAACGATATCTCCTGCAGTCCGTGGTAGGAGGTTTTCACTTTGTTGTAACGGCTGAGCTGCAGCAGATTCCCGTTGCGCTTATCGATCACCAGTCCAACTATGGCCCGATTGAAGTCGAAGGTAAGCTCAGTTATCGAATTCGGGTAACCGCGGGAAGCAGACAGGCGCTTGAGCGCCAGAGTGTGGGTGAGCTGCTCAAACTCCTTCGTGTGGTACGGGACAAGCGTATAGTCCATGTCAAAACCGATCAGCTGAATCTTCTTCAGATTCAGCGTTCTGTTTACAAATACCGCCATACTGGTCACTCCTGCTTCTTACTCTTATCAGGTGCCGGGTCAAGCTCCCCGCTCATTCACTATATAAGTATTGAGCCGAAAAGGAAAGCGGAAGGACAGCGGGTATCACAAGGCGGTGCTGCCCTGCGGTCGGGATACATTTCCCTTTGCCCCGCACAACTGCGGGTGTATACTGCTGCAGGCGGTGATTTGCCTTTGCGGCGGTTTATGACGATATTACTGATACGTTTGTGATCGCTGACTGTACCGGTGTTATGCAATACCGCGGGAGTTCAGATGGGCGGTATGCAGCTGCATGCCCCTGAACGTTTCCGAAAATGGGTGGTCAAGCGGATTTCACGCACTTTAGGAGGCGCTGCATGAGTGATTACTATATCGATCCCGACCCTGCAGAGACGAGGGAATGGCTCGAGGCTCTTGAAGCCGTAGTAAAGCATGAAGGACCCGATAAAACCGATTATCTGCTGCGGGAGCTGACCGAGAGTGCGCGGAGGCTGGGAGTGGCGACATCTCCCGGGGTGCTCTCCCCCTATACGAACACCATTGTTCCCGATGAGCAGGAGCGTATTCCTGAGACAGACTCCCTGACTGCGATGAACGTTTCAGCCTACGTGCGCTGGAACGCGATGGCTATGGTTGTTCGGGCAAACAAGGGGGGGGATAGTCTCGGCGGTCATATAGCAAGCTTTGCCTCCTCGGCGGTACTCTATGAGGTCGGGTTCAACTGGTTTTTCCGGGGACCCGATGCTCCCTACGGGCAGGATATGGTCTTCTTCCAGGGACACTCCTCACCGGGAGTCTACGCTCGGGCATTCCTTGAGGGGAGACTGAGTGAGGAGCAGCTTACCGGATTCAGAAGGGAGACCGAAGGAAAGGGGCTCTCCTCCTATCCCCACCCATGGCTTATGCCGGACTTCTGGCAGTTCCCGACCGTCTCCATGGGACTCGGACCGCTGATGGCGGTCTACCAGGCGCGGTTTATGAAATATATGGATGCCCGCGGGCTGGCTCCTGCGGGAGACCGCAAAGGTTGGGTATTCATGGGGGACGGGGAGTCTGACGAACCGGAGTCCCAGGGGGCGCTTGCCCTCGCAGCCCGGGAGAAGCTTGACAATCTCATCTATGTGGTCAACTGCAATCTGCAGCGTCTCGACGGCCCGGTACGGGGTAACGGCAAGATAATCCAGGAGCTTGAGGGCAACTTCCGCGGAGCCGGCTGGAATGTCATAAAACTTATCTGGGGTACGGAATGGGATGAGATCATGACCCGTGATACCGAGGGACTGCTGCTGAGAAAGTTTTCATCCATGGTCGACGGCGAGTTTCAGACGCTCCGTTCCCGCGGGATGGAAAGCTTGAGGCAGGCGCTCTTCGGTGATGATGAGCGGCTGCTGAAATTGGTGGAGGATAAGAGCGATTCTGACCTCTGGCAGATGACTCGCGGCGGTCATGACCCGCGCAAAGTCTACGCTGCCTTTGCCGCGGCCCGCAGGCATACCGGCCAGCCGACAGTAATCCTGGTGAAGACGATCAAGGGGTACGGCCTCGGCCGAGAGGGAGAGGCCTCCATGGGGGCTCACAACGTCAAGAAACTTGAGATGGACGCAGTCAGGGAGTTCCGCGATCATTTCCGCATCCCGGTAAGCGATGAGAAGCTTGCCGAACTGCCCTTCATAAAACCCCCCGAAGAGAGTGAGGAGGCTGAGTTTCTCAGGAGAATGCGGCGGCATAACGGCGGTCCGGTGCCGGCGAGGCGGGTTGCCGCTGAGAAGCTCACCTTTCCCGGTCCCGATACCTACGCTCCGCTGCTCAAGTCCTCCGGGGAGCGGGAATTGTCCACCACGATGGCCTTTGTACGCCTCCTGTCAAGCCTGACGAAGGACAGGAATATAGGGGAGCGGATTGTTCCTATCGTTCCTGATGAGGCACGGACGTTCGGTATGGAGGGTCTGTTCAGGCAGGTCGGCATCTATGCCCCGGCAGGACAGCTCTACGAACCGGCGGATGCCCAGTCGCTGATGTGGTACCGGGAGGATGCAAAGGGCCAGATCCTTGAAGAGGGGATTACCGAAGCGGGAGCTTTCTCCTCCTGGATAGCAGCGGCAACCGCCTACGCCAATTATGCGAAAACGATGATCCCCTTCTACACTTTCTATTCGATATTCGGTTTCCAGCGCATCGGGGACCTTGCCTGGGCGGCTGGGGACAGCCGGGCGAGGGGCTTCCTCATGGGAGCAACCTCGGGCAGGACCACCCTCAATGGCGAGGGACTGCAGCACCAGGACGGCCACGGGCTGCTCCTTGCAGCTTCCCTGCCGACCTGCCGCGCCTATGATCCGACCTTCTCCTACGAGGTCGCGGTGATCATCAGGGATGGGCTTAAGCGCATGTATGAGGACGGAGAGGATGTTTTTTACTACATCACGCTGCTCAATGAAAACTATCCCCACCCCCAGATGCCCGAAGGGGCCGAAGAGGGAATCGTGAAGGGTATCTACCGCTTCTCCACCGGAGGACCGGGAGAGAAACGGGTACGGCTGCTCGGCAGCGGGGCGATCTTCCGTGAGGTTACAGCCGCAGCCCGGCTGCTCGAAGAGGAGTATGACGTGAAAGCTGATGTTTGGGCTGTCCCGGGGATAAACCAGCTCGCCCGCGAGGGTAATGAGGCTGAGCGGTGGAACTTCCTGCACCCCGGGCAGGAGCAGAGAGTCCCCTACGTAACTGAGGTGCTCTCAGAGGGAAGCGGCCCGACGGTCATCAGCACTGACTATCAGCGCGCCTATCCTGAGCAGATACGGCGCTTTATTCCCGGTACCGCGGTCATCCTGGGAACCGACGGCTATGGACGCAGCGATACCCGGGAGCTGCTGCGGGACTTCTTTGAAGTTGACCGACGCTACATAGCGGCGGCAGCGCTGCGGGAGCTGGAACGGGAAGGATCCCTGAAGCCGGGAACAGCTGCTGCCGCGCTCAAGAAGTTCGGGATTGCAGCTGAACGGCCTGCTCCTTGGACTATCTGAGGATAAGGAGGTAACGGTATGGCAGTACAGGAGATCCGGGTCCCTGACTTGGGCGGTTTTTCCGATGTTCCCGTAGTGGAAGTCTTTGTAAATCCTGGAGATGTGGTGAAGGAGGAAGACTCCCTCATATCCTTGGAGAGCGACAAGGCGGTCATGGATATACCCTCTCCTGCTGCGGGAGAGATTGTCGAGGTACTCATACATTCCGGAGATACGGTGAGCGAGGGTGACCTTATTGCCCGGGCCGAGGTTTCCGGGAGCGGGGAGAAGACTGCTGAGCCGGCGGAGGAAGCTCCAGCGGAGGAAGCTCCGGCGGAGAAAGCTGCAGCTCCGTCTGCAGTACCGGAACCGAAGAAACCGCTTCCTCCATCCGATTCTTCCCCTGGGTCCGGCGGACCTTACCATGCTTCTCCCTCGGTGCGCTCCTACGCACGGGAGCTTTCGGTACCCCTGAGCCGGCTGACCGGTTCGGGTCCCAAGGGCCGGATAACCCGGGATGATGTCCAGGCATACGTTAAAGAAGCGCTGAAGAGAGCTGAAAGCCCGGCCAATGCAGCCGTACCCGAACTTCAGCTTGAGGATTTCAGCCGCTACGGTGGGGTGCGGAGAGAACCGCTGAGCAGAATTCAGAAGATTTCAGCAGCTCACCTCCATGCCGGCTGGCTCAATATTCCGCTGGTCACCCACTTTGACGAAGCAGATGTCACTGCCCTGGAAACCTTCAGGAAGGAGCGTAACGCAGCTTCTGATTCGGAGGAGGTGCGTCTGAGCATCCTGCCGTTCATAGTCAAGGCAGCAGTCCGCGTTCTCAAGCAGTTTCCCCGGGTGCGTTCTTCGTTTGACAAGAACAGCGGAGAATTGATCATTAAAGACTTTTATCGTATCGGTATAGCGGTGGATACCCCGGACGGGCTGG
>CAYSRK010000060.1:0-1919 GCA_964433385.1 uncultured Spirochaetales bacterium | reverse complement strand
TCCGAAGGTGGATACCGGATTACCGGGCCGTTCGAGGCCGTCGGCTTCGTGTGCGCTGAGAATGCGGCTGGAAAATCGTACTGCAGTCCCCTCAAGCGTTTTGCCCCAGTTTTCCCTTACCCGCAGGATGATGCGGCCCTCCTCTGCGGAATCCTCAGCGAGCTTGCAGGCGGTTACGGTTATCTGAGGGGTGTCCGTACGGTACAGGGAAACTGTGTCCGGCAGCGGTTTTCCCTGCTGTGCTGCTGCGGCTGAAGGATGGTACACGCGGACAGGGTTTTTCATCTTGAGCGCCGCTCCGTTTGAGTCGGCACGGGCGGGAGTGCCCCTGTGCGGATAGAGCGTCAGCTTCACCGCGTGCCTGCCCCAGTCGAGCGTCGTAAGATCGTGGCAGGCAGGAAGAACCGGCAGTTTTCCGGGCGTATGCAGCAGTGTCAGCTGCAGGGTCTGCCCGTCGGGTTTGTCGAAACTGAACTTGTCGAAGGCGGCCACGGTCAAACCGAACTCACCGGCAGTATCGGTATGGTCGAACCAGCCGTGGAACAAATTCTCAAAATTCTCCGGGGTGTTGACCCGACAGTCGGCATACCCGACCTCCCTTGCGGCGGTGCTTATCTCATTCTGCAGGGAGAGCGGGAACTGGAGTTTCAGGGTTGTACCCCGTTCCTGCCACGAGATGCGCTGGAAGAGGCTTATAAGTTCCTCATCACCCCCGCTTGCCAATGATATCGTCTGGACTATTTTTGAATTCCGGCCGACACGGAACTCAACCGATACCGCGGCCCGCAGCGGACCCTGTTCCGTGATGAGCACTCTGGCTCCTAGCTGGGAAACGGAGGCCGGCTTTTTTCTCCGGTCACTCCAGCGAAGGCTGCCCGGGTGATTTGCCTGCAGCCGGTCACGTATCAGCACATGCTGGATTGGCGCGCTGAGAAACTCCTTTCCCCCGGAGCTTCCGTCATCTTTGAGGTAGATGGAGGTTATCATGCCGGATGCGGAAATTTTCAGACGGTAGAGCCGGTTTTCCATCTGAAGACCGCCGTCAATCTTTTTCACAACAGCCGGAAACGGGACTGCGGCAATCGGAGCAGACGGGGATTCCCGGATCTTCAGCAGCGTCCAGCTGGCTGGAGGAATGTCGGCCGCGATGAGCAGCGACGCAGTATCCCCCTTCTGGTCAAGGACCTGCAGCGGGAGGGAGTTTCCGGTTGAATCGAAGACCCGCACCCTGCTGGCGAACTCGATGCCGCCGGCCTGCGCCTCGGTCAGGCTCAGGCGCCCTTTGCCGCAGGGGTTGAACAGCAGCAATGCCTGTTCCCCCGAATCGGGTCCTGGAAGCTGCATTCTTGAAGCCACAGCCTCAGCAGCATCCTCCAGAACAGAACTGAAAGTATTCAGGGCCGCAGCCTGATCGTTGAGTGCGTAGGAGTTGGCGCTCGGGACTGCAATACCGGAGGCGGTGCTGCGCTCCTGGGCTGCAATCAAACGGTGCCAGGCCTGTCTGATTCTCTCAGTCGGGTAGCGAGCAGCCTCCCCGCTTACCCAGGAGGCGGTAACCGCTGCAGTTTCCGCGGCGAAGGCGAGCTGTTCGCCTTTCCTGTTCCACCGTTTAAGCGCGGCGTTAGCGCTCAGCGTTCCCGCACAGGAGGCATTTCGGTACAGGTCGCCGCTGAAGCGGGGTAGGAGTCGCCTCTCAGCTGCGGTCAGGGATGTGAAGAAACGGTCCGAGGACTCCAATCGGACCGGAGGTACCGTCCGGGCGAGCAGCCGCTGCAGGATACGGCATGAGCGTTCATCAAGTGCTTCGCCCCTGCAGCCGGTGTTCAGGAAGCGGCAGTCCTGGGAAAGCCGCAGCCGAGAACGGCGGGAAGCGGTCCTGAGTCTCCACAGGAAGAGCGTCACGAAGGGGGAGATCTTCC
>CAYSRK010000059.1:0-8955 GCA_964433385.1 uncultured Spirochaetales bacterium | reverse complement strand
TAAACTCCTGCGGGTCTTTCCCCCTGCACATGTTCCGCAGCTCCCCTTCGGTGAGGGGATGCTGTAAGAGGTCGGCAAACTGGTAGTCTATGGACCGTTCACGGCAGAACCTGATCGCCGCACGGGTCTTCCGGCATTTCTTCGTACCGAGAATTCTCCACGGTACAGCTCCCCCGTTACTCATCTGATCCTCCCCCGGCGGACTGTTTTTTCCGCCGCTCTCCCTTAGACTCTACCGGAGCTTTCGGGCAGTATCAAGCGGGGTTACTTCATAAAGTCTTCTTTTCCCTGTATACTCTCCCGTAGCTGAGAAGCGTGAAACCATGAGGAAGAAGGAGCGGAGTATGAGTGTACGGGTTGCAGAGCTGTTGAAGTCAGAACCGTCCGATGCGGTAATTACCGTTGAGGGCTGGGTCAGAACCAAACGGGATTCCAAACAGGTCTGTTTTTTTGAGCTGAATGACGGATCTTCGCTGAAGAGTCTGCAGGTCGTCTACGATAAAGGCCGGGAGGGCGATAGCGCTGTCCTCGAACGGATATCAACCGGGGCAAGCGTAACCTTCACCGGTTCTCTTGTCCCCTCATTGGGCAAGAATCAGTCGGTGGAGCTCCAGGCACGCTCCGTTACCGTGATCGGGGAGTCCCCTGCCGACTCCTACCCGCTGCAGAAGAAGCGCCATTCGTTTGAGTTTCTGCGGGAGATCGCCCACCTGAGACCGAGGACAAACACTATCGGAGCTGTAGCACGGGTCCGCAATGCGCTGAGCAGCGCAGTTCATTCCTTTTTCCAGCAGCGGGGCTTTCTCTACGTCCATACCCCGATTATATCCGCTTCAGACTGCGAAGGGGCCGGCGAGATGTTTCAGGTCACCACGCTCCCGCTCAGCGATGTGCCCAGACGGGAGGACGGCTCGGTCGACTACTCCCGCGATTTTTTCGGGCGGCAGGCGAACCTGACAGTCAGCGGACAGCTGGAGGCTGAGATCTACGCTCTTGCCCTGAAGAACGTCTACACCTTCGGCCCCACATTCAGGGCGGAAAACTCAAACACCAGCCGCCATCTGGCCGAGTTCTGGATGATAGAACCTGAGATGGCTTTCTGCACCCTCGAGGGCAATATGGCAGTTGCCGAGGAGTTTCTCAAATCGATTTTCTCCTCGGTCATCGAACAGTGTCCCGAGGATATGGAGTTTTTCAATACCTGGGTCCAGAAGGGGTGTGCCGAAGGACTGCGGGCGGTCATCGACAAACCGTTCACCCATATCACCTACACCGAAGCGGTCGCCGAGCTGCAGAAGAGCGGGCGGGAGTTCGAGTACCCCGTCAGCTGGGGAACTGACCTGCAGTCGGAGCATGAGAAGTTCCTCACCGAACAGGTATGTTCCGGTCCGGTGATCGTTACTGATTACCCGAAGGAGATCAAGGCATTCTACATGAAACTCAACGATGACGGAAAGACCGTACGGGCTATGGATGTGCTCGTTCCCCGTCTCGGTGAGATAATCGGGGGAAGCGAGCGTGAAAACCGTTACGATCGCCTGCTCAGCAGGATACGTGAGAGCGGCCTTGATGAAAAGGATTACTGGTGGTATCTCGATCTGCGCCGTTACGGCAGCGTACCCCATTCCGGGTTCGGGCTGGGTTTTGAGCGGGTCATTCAGTACGTTACCGGGATGCAGAATATCCGTGACGTAATCCCGTTCCCGAGAACCGTGGGGAGCGCCGAATTCTAGCAGCATTCTGTCATGGAGGAATGATCCCGGTCCTGAGGGAGACCCGCACCAGCTCAGCGACAGAGTGCGTCCCGAATTTACGCATCAGCTGCTTCCGGTAGGTATCCACGGTGCTTACCCGGATTCCCATCATATAGGCGGTCTCCTTTGATGTGCTTCCGCTGCAGATGTGTTCGAGCGTCTCCCGCTCCCTTTTGGTTATAACAGGTGTATCCGCCCGATACGCTGCCGGACTCTGCTCATGTACATACTGCGCTCCGCTGTTTTGGCAGTAAGCCATCTGCAGCAGTTCCGTAAAGGAGGTTGTCTTGAGGAGGCAGGCATCGTATCCTTTGTGCCGTAGTGCCGCGGCTGTACGGGCAAGCGGCCGCCGGGCAGGTTCGACATCAGGTGTCCAGAACGCGATAATAGTGACTATGCTGTAGGTATTCCTGATATGAAGCAGCATCTCCTCCGGCTCCCGTTTCGAAGCACGGGGGAAAACGAAGGTCTCAGGGTCGATGAGCAGGACTGTGGGTCTGCCAGCGGAGAGCGCAGTCTCAAGCTCAGAGCTTTCAGAGGCTGTCGTTACCGAGGAAAATCTGCCGCTTAAACGACAGAAGAGCTCCAGGGAATCCCGGAAGAGTCCGCTCCCGCATCCTATGCAGATATGGTTCATACCCAGTACTACTAACTCAAAACCCGTTGTATTCAATGACAGACACCAAATCCCGCATATTGTGTGCGGACATGATTTAGAAACAGCCGCATTGCCCGAACCGGTGCGGAAGAAAGCAGAAAGCATTCCTCAACCCGCTCTCAGATATGCGGCAGCCGGTATGATACTTGTTTAAATAAAGGAAGTTCACCTGTGCGAATATGCTGTACCTGCACAGTGTCATCATATTTTCATCTGAAACAGACTGCAGCGCAATATGTCTGCATGCATGTTTTTTCAGGCATCTGCGCCTATACATGCTCCAGGCTTACTGAGACATGCAGTTTTCTCCGACCGGATGGAAAGGCTGAGGGAATCCCGCTGCCGGACTTTCAGATAAACTCAGCGACCTCTTCCAGGGGAAACCGTTTCTTCTGTGCCTCTGCTCCCGCTGCAGCAGTGCTGTAGCCGAGCGGGGTTATGGCAAAAATCTCCTCATCTTCCCCGAGGTTGAGAACAGAACGGAGTTTTTCATAGGCAAAAGCGGCAATCCAGCAGGTGGAGACGCCGAGGTCCTCGGCCGCGAGAATCATATGGTCCATAGCGATGGTCAGGTCGGTCTCCAGAGAGTTGTACCCGTCCTTCCGGACCCAGGCTTTAGCGCGGCTGCCTGTAACCGCCAGAATATGAGGAGCGCTTTTCAGCCACTCTCTCGCATAGCAGGAGCGTACCTGTTCCAGCAGCTCGGGGCTGCTGATGAACAGAAACTTCCAGGGCTGTCTGTTCGCCGCTGAAGGAGCAGACCGCCCGGCCTCGGCAATTGTCCTGAGAACTTCCTGCGGCACCGGCCGCCGGGGATCAAAACTCCGGCAGCTGACCCGTTTCTGGGCGAGTGTTAAAAAATCCATCAATATCCTCCTATCACTATGATGCAGGTTCTGCGTTGGATGGTGAGCGCAGCTTCGCCGTAAGCTCACGGTCCAGCGCATTGGCGAAGAGCTGCACATCCCGGGCGGTGATGGGACGATTCCTTTCGGAAAAGATCCCGGCCTCCCGGAAGTCGGTCATTACATTACGAATGGAGAGCCGTTCAGCCATATTCTCCGCGGTAAAGCGCCCGCCCCGGTCATCGAGAACCGTGCAGCCGAGCTCAACAAGTTTCGCGGCAAGCAGCATGTCGCGGGTAACGCACAGGTCCCCGGGAACCGCATGGTTAATTATCCACGAGTCGGCGCTGTCAAGACCGGGCTCAACAATGTTCATCGCCACATAATCTCCGCGACAGTCGGGAAGATTCCTGTCAGCGGTGAAGACTGTACTCACACCCCGGTTCCTAGCCGCCTTTACCAGGATAGCCCTCACCTGCCGGGGGCATGAATCGGCATCTACGAGAACCCTCATCGGTCAGCCTTCCTGGGCAGGCGCGCTGCAAACAGCTCACCGTGCGCATCAGCAGTGAGGGTAAACTTTCCTGCTGCGGCTGGAACAAACACGGCCTCCCCGGTATCCAAGCTCATTGATCCTGCCCCGCGGTCACCGTCTTCATAGCTGAGGAGCGCTGTCCCTGCGGTACACAGAAGCAGACAGGGCGACTCTCCGCCCTCTGCCCGGTACGCCTGTTCCCCGGTAATACGGAGCAGCAGGAAATCGTCTACGGGTACCCGGTAGATCTGGGAACCATCAGGTGCCCTCTGGGGAAGAACTGGGGTCTTGTGTACGGGGGCAAAGCGCACTACCTCAAGCAGCTGCTCAAGATCGACTGTTTTGGGTGTAAGCCCTCCCCGGAGAACGTTGTCCGAGGAGGCCATAAGCTCGACCCCGGCACCCTCGATGTAGGCATGAAGCTCCCCCGCTGGCTGGAAAAGCGCCTCACCCGGCTCAAGCTCGATAAGGTTGAGAAACAGGGGGGCGGAGGCTGCCGGGTCCTGCGGATAGAGCTCCAGGAGCTTCTCCACAAGGGCAAACTCCCTGTGCGAGCCGCGGTACCGGCGCGCTGCTTCGATGAGGGAGTCGATAAACCGGGCTTTCTCATCGCCCGTTAGGGTAAGTATAGCTGAGAAGAGTCTTCGATACCCGTCCGGTGATCCTTCCGTGCCGATGAGAAACCGACCGCGCAGCTGGTTTTCATACCGCGGCCAGGCAAGCATCCGGAAGAAGCGATCGACAGCATCAGGAAAGCGGAAGCCGCAGAGCGCCTTGAAATGGGTAAGCGCACAGATAATTTCAGGTTTGTGATTATCATCCCGGTAGCTGCGGTGCGGTGAATCAGGGGGGATCCCCAGAGACTCTTCCCGCCTGAATCCCGCTTCCGCCTGCGCCTTCGCAGGGTGACACTGGATGGAGAGCGGAGCGCCGACGGCGAGAACCTTGAGGAGAAACGGAAGCTCCCCCGTCTGCGGGACAGGCAGAGTTCCGCTGTGCGCACCCCAGACCTCAGTCATGTGTCTGCCGATATACTCCTTCAGGGAGACCTGCTGCAGACCGGCAAGAGCAGAGGGTCCCTTCGGGTGGGTTCCGAGCCACAGCTCGGCCCACCCCCTGCCATCGGGTGCCAGCCCGAACAGTGCCGGCAGCGTCTTCCCGTCACCCCAGCTGTAGTGCTGGACCGAGGGTACCAGTTTTTCCGGTTTCATGACCACAGTCTACAAACTGTGGTACTCACCGTCAATAACGTCTTTGTCAGAACGGGTCACTGCAAAACTTGTATTTTTACCCGATAATCAGTATAAAGGAGTACCATGCAGTCGATTCCCCGTGCCAAGGCTCCGATTCGGGGAGATTGACAGACTTTATCGGAGGATACAGATCATGAACATTTCACCACTTCAGAAAGCGCGTTACGCCTATACACCGAAACTGCCCGGCACCCTGCAGCACGACATCCGCGCTATCGCGCCTGAGGCAGGAAGCCCGGCTGAGCCGGCTGTAGACCGTAAGGAGATCAAGACGCTATTCCCCCATACCTACGGCATGCCGAAGATCACCTTTACCGAGGGAACAAACGAAAAGATGACTGAAAAAAGGAACGTCGGGGTCATCCTCTCCGGCGGGCAGGCGCCCGGAGGGCATAATGTGATCGCCGGGCTCTTCGATGCGCTCAAGCTGGCAAACCCCGAATCCAAACTCTTCGGTTTCCTCGGCGGACCTTCAGGCATTCTCAACAACAAGGTTTTGGAGATTACCGCTGAATATCTTGCACCGTACAGAAATACCGGGGGTTTTGATATTATCGGCTCCGGCCGGACGAAGCTTGAGACGGAGGAGCAGTTCGCCGTATGTGCCCGGGTATGCCGGGAGCACGGTATCACTGCGTTGGTTGTCATCGGGGGTGATGATTCCAACACCAACGCCGCAGTCCTTGCAGAGTACTTTGCTGCGCACAACTCGGGTGTGGCTGTCATCGGGGCTCCGAAGACCATCGACGGAGACCTCAAGAACGAAGCGATTGAGGTGTCGTTCGGCTTTGATACGGCGACGAAAACCTACGCTGAGCTTATCGGCAACATCGCCCGCGATGCGAATTCTGCAAAAAAATACTGGCATTTCATCAAGCTTATGGGCAGAAGCGCCTCCCATATCGCCCTTGAATGCGCCCTTGAAACCCAGCCGAACGTCACCCTGATCTCTGAGGAGGTTGAGCACAACCGGACAACCCTTGATGAAATCGTTACATACATCAGCACCGTTGTCACCGGGAGAGCGGAGCGGGGGATGAATTTCGGTATCGTCCTCGTACCGGAAGGTCTCATTGAGTTCATACCCGAGATTAAAAGGCTCATCGCTGAACTCAACGATCTGATGGCCCATAACGCCGATGAGTACAGCCGGCTGCCCGATGCGCAGGCTCAGGCTGTTTGGACCGCCGAGCAGCTCAGTGATGAGTCACGGAGTGTGTTCACTGCCCTTCCTCCGGTCATACAGCAGCAGCTGCTGATGGACCGGGACCCCCACGGCAATGTGCAGGTGTCGAGAATTGAGACGGAGAAACTGCTGATCGAGATGGTGGAAAACAAGCTCAGGGAGTGGAAGAACGCCGGCACCTATACGGGAAACTTCAGCAGCCAGAATCACTTCTTCGGTTACGAGGGCCGTTGCGCGTTCCCCTCCAATTTTGATGCTGACTACTGCTATTCTCTCGGCTACAATGCATTCCTGCTTATCGGCTCGGGTCTGACCGGATACATCTCCTCTATAACCAACTTGTCGGCACCGGCGGCGGAATGGAAGGCCGGCGGTATACCGATTACCATGATGATGAATCTGGAGCAGCGTCACGGTCACCGGAAACCGGTCATCAAAAAGGCGCTAGTCGATCTTGAGGGAGCTCCCTTCAGGGAGCTGGAAAAAAACCGCAAGGCCTGGGCTTCTGAAACCTGCTACCTTTTCCCCGGTGCGGTTCAGTACTACGGACCGGCAGAGGTATGCGACCAGCCGACGGTTACCCTGAAACTTGAACATCAGGCCTGACCGGCAGGGGCTGTAAAAAAAGCAAGGAGCTGCACTGACGCGATGTCACATGCAGCTCCTTGTCTATGTATAGCTAATTTTCACTGCCGACCTACAGCCGGACGGTGAAAATTTCCCCGATTTCCGTGGGAGTCAGCGTGATCGGCGTCTTTTTCAGATCGGTCGATTGCGCCAGCTCCTTCAGCTCCCCTGCAGTAAACCCGAAGGTACCCAGTCGCGGAAGGCCAAGCTGTTCCTGCCAGGAGTGCAGTATGTCCAGCAGCAGCTCAGCTCCATCTTCGGTCCCATAGCCTTTTTTGTCAAGGTTCAGCAGCATGCCCGCCTGTGCATATTTGTCCAGGGCAGCAGCAGCCTCCATATCTCCGTCACGGGCGGCAGTGTTCAGTCTGCGCACGATTACCGCCGTGGCGCTGAACAGCAGCGTGCCGCAGGCTGTTCCGTGCGGTATCGGGCGGGCAGCCCCGAGAGCGCTGGAAGCGCCGTGAATAACCCCCAGATTTGCGTTAGCGAGCGTTATTCCCGAGAGATAGGCGGCAAGCGCCATCTTTTCTCGAGCCCTGAGATCAGAACCATCTTCACAGAGTGCCGGAAACGCCTCTGCAGCGAGCGACAGGCCCGTGCGGGCAAGGGAATCGGTTATGATGCTGCCGGCAGGAGAGACAAATGATTCAAGCAGCTGGGTTACCGCATCCAGGCCGGAGGAGACGGTAACCTCCCTTGGTGTTCCCAGTGCCAGCTCTCCGTCGATGAGGGCAAGATCGGGCACGTAGCAGTCATGCCGCAGAGATTTCTTAAACCCTTCCGGTCCTATCTGCGTGATAACTGCGTTTTTTGTTGCCTCAGAACCGGTCCCGGCGGTAGTAGGCACCGCGGCAAGCCGAAGCCGCGCAGAAGGCGGGCTGAGGGTCCCTACCCCCTCAAGGAAGGAAGAGACCCCGGGGTATTCCGCTCCTCCCTCAAGCTCCCGTACCGCCAGAGGTACCATCGCTGCCGCGGCTTTCGCAGTGTCTATAACGCTGCCTCCGCCTATGCCGACTACACAGGTTACCCGGGCAGCTGCGGCTTGCCGAACCAGGGTATCGAGGGAGGCGGGGTCAGGTTCGCCGGAAACGGCATACCGGTGCACACGCACCCCAAGACGCTCAAGCTTCTGAAAGAATTCCCGGCTGCGCGGATTGCGGGAAAATGAGGAACTGCCCGTACAGACTGCTATGTCACGCTCCCCCCCTCCGACGAGCCAGTCAGGCAGGCGCTTGAGGGTACCGGCTCCCTGGATAAGCTGGGGAATTGCGGCCATTGAGAAGGGGGCGAGTGCGGCAGTTCTCGTCATGACAGTATCACCTCGCTGAGCTGCGGCATCTGCGTCTCAGATCATCACGACCCGACGCTTCGGGTCGGGATTACGACGGAACAGCAGCGCAGTATTTCCGGTAACGGCCACCAGCTCAGCATTCAGGTCCTTCGCGGTCTCTTCGGCAATCTCCCGCTTCTCGTCCTTGTAGTCTACAAATTTCATCTTCACCAGCTCGTGCACGTCAAGTGCTTCATCGGCGGCTTTCTTCACCCCGGCGGTGAGCCCTTCCTTTCCGACCATCACCACAGGCTTCAGGTCGTGGGCTATCCGCCGCAGGGCGCTGCGTGTTCTGCTGTCCATTGCGGCTACTCTTTGCGGTCAGCGAGAAATTCAAACCGTTTGATCTTCTTCGTCGAGGTCATGGGCATCGGCTCATCAACCACGGTGACTCTGGTTATGTGCTTATAGCCGGAATTGCGTTTGTTGACCTCTGAAATAATGGCATCCACCCTCTCCTTGATTACCTGAGCGGACTGGGCTTCACCGTGTTTCTCCTTCACGCTCTTCACGTAGGTCTCTGACGGGTAGATGAAAGCCTGTATTCCCTCGGAATGCGTCTTCTTATCCGTAATATACCCGGCCACCAGAATCTGTTCGACCTCCTCAAAGAGCTGGAACTGATCCTCTATCTCCTCAGGAAATACGTTCTTGCCGCCTTCAGTCACGATGAGGGATTTCTTACGGCCGGTAAGGTAGACGTACTGCTCATCGTCGATATAACCTGCGTCGCCGGTCTTCAGCCAGCCGTCTTCGGTGAAGATCTC
>CAYSRK010000058.1:0-1859 GCA_964433385.1 uncultured Spirochaetales bacterium | reverse complement strand
CCAGGGTGCCGGTACTTTTCAGCGGTTTCCCGGGTTCAGACTCAACCCCGAAAAACTGAACGCCGTAGGAGCTGAGCAGTATCTCATCCTGCCGGTACTTCTCCCTGATCCTGCGGGATTCCACATTGCGGATGTGGGCTACCGCTATCACCACTGCCATAAAAAGCAGTCCGATAAGCAGAACTTCAAGGTTGCTGTCGGCTGGGACCATCGGGTTGTTCACGGTTTCATCCTCTTGAGGGTGCGAAGCGCCTTTCTGTAGATGAGTTTTCGGCTGAAAGCCCGCTTGAGCGGCAGCTGCGCGGTAAACGATTCAGCAATCTCCTCATAGCTGCGGCCTTGGCTCCGCAGGTGCGCTATATGTTCGCGATTCGCTTCAAGCAGGGAGCTTACGGAACTGCGGCTGCTCTCCCGCATCATGAACAGTGATATCGCGGCTATCAGCAGGGAACAGCCTACGGTAACCGCCACATCCCAGGAGGGATCGCTGACTATATGTCTCAGGAGTGAGTAGGGACTGCCGGCGTTGAAGATCAGGTAGAAATCAATCACCAGCAGCAGCACTAACAGTGCGTAGAGCACGCTGCGTACGCTGGTTTTCACATCAAGCCCCCTCTCCTGTTCACTGCCGTCCCCCGTATAAGCGATGAGACAGCAAATGCTGTCTCATCACGATCATTCAATGAACTGCATCTGAAGCTGCGCTTCAGAGACATGCCGCTACATCTGAAGCTTGAGCTCCTCACCGACTTTGAGCTTGGCCCATTCGGCTTCTGCCTTGACCCAGGCTTCCTCGCTGGCTTCGGCCTCCCAGTAGTCGAGACCCCTCTCAGCCTTGGTAGCTCCCGGAAGCAGGTTGTCCATCAGAATCGCAACGATCGCTGTCACTGCCATACCGGTTGTCAGGATTGTCTGGAGAATAGAGCCGATGGTCTGTACCAGCATGCCCGATTCGGTCCAGGCTATCGGAGCCACAGAGAAGTGGGCTGGAAAACTCAGACCGGCAAAGAACGCGATACCGATAACAAAAAGGTTGCGGGAGTTGTTCATATTGACAAACTGCAGGTTGGAAATACCTACTGCAGCGATCAGACCGAACATGGCGACAAACATGGCGCCTACTACCGGCTGCGGAAGAGTAGAAAGGACCGCTCCGAATTTACCGAGCATCGGCAGCACCAGCATGATGACCGCACCGGCCTTGATTACGCGCCGGCTGGCAACGTGGGTCAGACCGATCGAACCGATATTCTCCGAGTAGGAGGTCGTTCCGTTACCGGTCTGGAAGAGGCTGGCGACCAGACAGCCGAGTCCCTCGGCACCGAGACCGCGGGAGATCATCCTCTCGGTCGGAACTGGAGCCTCAGCCATACGGGCACAGGAGTAGTAATCCCCGATCGACTCAACCATCGATCCGAGATACCCGGCGAGCATACCCAGCGAACCGGCAAGGGTGATGGCATTCAGCTGCGGGAATCCCCACTTGAACGGCAGGGCCGGGCGGAATGAGATCCACTTCGCAGCGGCTATAAGTTCAAGCTGACTTGTCAAGTTGGCTGGATTGCCCTCGGGAATCCAGTTGAACAGAGTCCCGATCAGGGATGCAACCCACCCGGTTATGATGGAAAGAAGAACCGGGAAGAGAAGGAATGCCCTGACCTTGCGGGAGAACACCTGCGAATAGAGGACCATAGTCACCAGGGTTATGAGAGAAATAACCCAGTTGCCCGCCATCCAGGGAGCCCCGACGGTGTACAGCGCAAGTCCGATCATCGCGATCGTCGGAGCAATGGTCAGCGGACTGATCAGTCTCTTTACGTATCCGAGCAGACCGGTGTAGCCGAGGATAATCTCAAAGA
>CAYSRK010000057.1:0-3978 GCA_964433385.1 uncultured Spirochaetales bacterium | reverse complement strand
CTGACCGGGTCTGAACAGGTCGGCAGGAGGCTGCTCGAACTCTCGGCCCGCTCCGAGATCATCAAGAAGAATGTCCTTGAACTCGGCGGCAAAGGACCGGTCATCGTGGAACCTGACTGCCGTTACCAGGACACAGTTGTCGGTGTTGCCGACGGCCTGCTGCTCAACGGCGGCCAGGTCTGCTGCGCCCAGACACGGCTGATCCTGCATGAATCGATCTACGACCGGTTTCTCCAGGACCTCAGGAAGGAGCTGGAAGGCCGGAAGCCCGGCGACATCCTTGATCCGGAGACCCGGCTCGGCTCCATGATCAATCGGGCCCAGATGGATAAAGTCGACATGACCGTCAAGGATGCCCTCTCAGACGGGGCGAGGCTGGTCTGCGGCGGGGAGCGGTTTACCGGAGGCATATTCGACAAGGGAGCTTTCTACAAACCGACAGTGCTTGCCGATGTAAAGAAGGACATGCGCTGCTACACCGAGGAGATATTCGGCCCTGTACTGGTCGTGGTGCCGTACTCGACGCTGGATGAGGCAATCGCCATGGCCAACAACTCAAAATTCGGCCTCGGTGCCGGTATCTTCAGCGAGAGCCACAAATCGATCCACTATGCATCCCAGAGGCTGAATGCCGGGTCAATTTTCGTCAATATGCCCAATACCGCCAGAATGAACGCACCCTTTGGAGGCAACCGCAACAGCGGGATCGGACGGGAGTACGGTCTTGCCGGGCTGCACGAGTACCTGCGGAGCAAGAATACTATCTGGAACATGGCATTCGGGTATCCCGAGGAGCAGAATCCCATCTACTTCTAGCACGCCTGCACTACAGATTGAAGATCGTTTTACTGCAGCCCGGGTCAACCTCGGGCTGCAGGGTCATATGGCTGACCCCGTGTACCTCACGCAGTTAGGTTTCTATCTCAGCGTACCGCTTCTGCACCTCGGAGAGGGGCATGTCATCCATCTCGATATGGGCCTCAAAGTAGACGGTATGCTCATTGCTTAGCCAGGAGTGAAGAGATGCTTCAGCTAAGGGCTCTCGAGAGTTCCTTTGTTTCTCCCTGACACCTTAATACATGTGAGCGTCATCCTTCCTGGATGTTCTGCTGTGATTGATTTTGAGATGGAAAGGGAATAACCTGAATATCTTTCTGACTGGATTTCCATAAATCTAAAGCTTCCTGCATATTCATCCAACTTTCAGGAGAGGTATGAGTAGCTTTCGCTATACGAACTGCCATGTCCGGACTTAATGATGCTTTTTCATTAACCAACTCAGAAAGAGTTTTTCTCGTTACCCCCAGATTCGTGGCGGCGCTTGTAACTGTTAAACCAAGGGGTTTTAACACATCTTCTTTCAAAACAGTACCTGGATGAACAGGCTTGCGTTTCCTCATCATATCTGATATCTCCTAATGGTAATCTCTGTAATCAACAACATATGCATCATGGTCTTCAAAGTAGAACGTAACCCGCCAATTTCCATTCACCCACACTGACCAGATATCCTTCTCACTCCCTGTTAACTGATGCAGCTTATAGCCAGGTAACGCCATATCCTGTGCATTGACAGATGCATTCAGGCGATCAAGGATACGAGACAGTTTACCGGCATGGTCAGGCTGAATCCCTTTTTTGCTTCCAGAGTAGAAAAAATGTTCAAGACCCTTATGCTTGAATGTTTTAATCATATAACTGAATATAACCTGTAACGTGTCGCGTGTCAATAAAGCGTGAAAGGAGTTCAGAGCAGCGCAGTATCATTCTTTTTAACTGTTCCAAGCAGATGCCATTGCTATGGATTCATTTCCTTGTTCTTCTCAACTTGAGAGAGCTGTAAGAATGTCAGCTGTCCGTTGCATATTGCGTTGTGTGAGAAAGCAGCTGCTCCATGGCCTCAGCCAGTTTCTGTGTCATGACTGTCTTGTGAAGTTCTGCCATCTGTTCTACTCCTTTTTGGTGGTAAACTGTCGCATCCGGTCAATGCAGTCTCATCTATGAAAACGGGTTGATCGGGCAATGAAATCTGTTTCAGTTGGTCACAGCAGAAAAAAGCCCTGGCTTCGATCCGTTCCAGAGCTTTTAGAAGCTTAATACTTTCCAGAGCCTGGCAGTGATCAAAGGCATTGCCTACGATAATCCCCAGTTCATCCGGCAGAGCGACCTGCTGCAGTTCTTCGCAGTGAAGAAAAAACATTTCCGGCAGAATTCTGACAGGTCCGACTCATGTTCTGTTATTGTTGCAGGGGAGATTCCCGATCAGTCTGCCGAGCCGGTCTATGCTGTGGGGGGTATCGGGTCCGCGGCGGGTTCGTCTTCCATGGTGCAGGCGACTGTTCACAAGGGTGGAGATATCCTGAGGAGCAGAATCCCATCTACTTCCAGCACGCCTGCACTACAGATTGAAGATCGTTTTACTGCAGCCCGGGTCAACCTCGGGCTGCAGGGTTATATGGCTGACCCCGTGTACCTCATGCAGATAGGATTCTATCTCAGCGTACCGCTTCTGCACCTCGGAGAGGGGCATGTCATCCATCTCGATATGGGCCTCAAAGTAGACGGTATGCTCATTGCTTAACCAGGAGTGGACGTGGTGGATATTCCTGATATGCTCCATTCCCCCGATGTCAGAGCGGATGCGCTCGTAGTCGAGCGGTGCTGAGGACTGCATCAGGATCCCGGTTGTCTTTCTGATGACTCCGAGCGTCTCCCTGAAGATGTAGAGGGCGATGAGGAGCGTGACCGTCGGATCAACCCACAGCTGGTTCCACAGCTGGATGACGAGTCCCCCGATAAGGACGCCGACCGAGGAGACGGTATCTCCTAAGAGGTGAAGGTAGCTTGACTTGATGTTGAGGCTCTTGTGGGAATCCTTCTCAAGCAGCAGGACGGAGAGCAGGTTTGCCGCGAGCCCGACAGCGGCGACGGTTATCATGAGGGTGCCGTCAATGGGGTGGGGTGAACGGAAACGCCGCACCGCCTCGATGATGAGAAAGACTGACAGGACGGCGAGGACGAGCGAGTTGATGAACGCTGAGAGGATCTCAGCCCGCAGGTATCCGTAGGTCCTCCGCTCATCCTTCGGTCTTCCTGCAATTCTGTGGGCTGCATAGGAGAGGGCGATGGCGAGCGTGTCGCTCAGGTTGTGAACGGCATCAGAAAGGAGGGCGAGGCTGCCGGAAATGAAACCTCCGATAAACTCCGCGGCAGTAATGAGGGCGTTGAGAACGGTTACCCAGAAAATCTTCCTGCCCGAGAGAGCATGCGCATGCGTATGGTGATGATGATGTTCTTCAGCCATAAGGTATCCTTCCAGGTTCTGCGCTGCGGCAGCCTCTGCACCGTGTCGAGTTTAATCTACTGCCTCCTGCGATTTTCGGCAAGCTGATCGAAGGGACAGGCGTTCTCCTCGCTTGTCTCATTTTTTGTTTTCAATTTCTTTTATTTTCTTGGACAGAACCGCAGCTCTATGGTAACCTCAGCGTAATATTCACAAGAAGTTGAGAAAAAGTGAGGCGCTGAGTATGAGGATAACCCGGAAAGTATTCCTGGATCTGGCAATCGTGATGATCAGCTTCGGTCTGTTTATAGGGGCAGCCTTCCCTTTCTTCATGCTGCTTCTGGGGATTCCCCGGGAGCATCTCTTTACCCCCGCGTTTTTCCTGAGCTGCGCTGCTGCGGGGGTTGCCGTCGGACTCTTTAATATCATGTTCGCCCGCTCCGTGGTGGGCAGAAGAATCAGCCAGCTCAGTGAGAAAATGCGTTTTATCGGCGAAAAGCTCCAGGACGCCTCCACGCTCACAGACCTGCGGGAGTGTACGGCTGAGACCTGCGAGCTTCCCGAAGACTCAGACGATGAACTCGGGGATGGGGCCCGGTCGTTCAACCTGCTCGTGGAATCGCTGACGCAGTCGATCGCCTCAGAGTCGGCTCTGCGCAGTTTCAACGTGATGCTCGCATCCCGGATTGAGCTGG
>CAYSRK010000056.1:0-2659 GCA_964433385.1 uncultured Spirochaetales bacterium | reverse complement strand
CGCAACCCAGTGCTCGATGGAGAGCTTTGAGCCGGGGCTGAGAATGCGGGAAGCCGCAAGCGAGAACAGCATACGTTCTACCGGCATACTAAACTGCCGCTGGGCGAGCACCTTGGTTACTGCAGCGGCCATACCGAGCCGCTTCCACAGTGCTCCGATCACCCAAATGCCGCCGTATTCCCGCGAGCAGACAAACGATATTCTCTCCTGCTCAGGAGCAGAGGAGACAGCATCACCGTATGGTGCTAAGGCACTGATGATATCAGCTACAAAGGCAGAAGAGAGCTTATCCTCTCTGCCTAGCTTGCAGAGCACTTCGGTCTGAACTTTTCCTGTGTGCTTATTTCGGTGGTTATGGACGAGCTGAAGATAGGTGTAGGATTTACCACCTTGTTTTACGGTAGACTTTCTAACAAACATTGTACTACAAGGATAGCATGGTTTACATTGTTTGTAAAGTTTTTACAGCTTTTACATCAATATATTTGTACTACAGTATTAACCGAAATATTCTACAGTTACTTTTTGCATTATTACTGATGATAAAAAGGAATAGCTGCATATTGCAAACAGAGTATTGTACTACGAACTGTACAACGTCAGCTGAGGTTTTCCCCGGAGAGAGCAGCTCAGCCGAAGCGGGGCGGATCGATCCTCAAGGCGGCGGGCTGAATCTGATATGCAACGGCCGGGAGGTAAGCCGCGGTGAGTGGGTCGCGGAGGTTGGTCGGCTGCTTGAGCCGCGCCAGCTGAAGTCCTCCGGCGGGGTACTGTTTAAAGCCGGAATTGATGCCGACACCCTGTTCTTCGGGGTTATCGCCAATTTCAGCGGGGGTGAGCGAGGATACCATTATGAGATTCGCCTCCCCCGAGAGGATGCGTATACCCTGATAGGCGGTATCAGCGTTCAGCAGGAGCTTTCAATTCTCTTTAAGAATCGCACTGTCGATGATGAGGCGCGGGCGATCTATCGGAGAGTGTACCGTGAGCTTGTTCAGCTGCTGCTGGAGGCTTCGGGATACCGGCTGGTTTTCGATTCGATAACCGTGCAGCTGATCCGCGAGGCGGAGTTGTTTTCTCCGGTTCCTGCCGACCCGCGGGAACTGATCTCCTTCAGGCAGGGTGAAGAACAGGTATAAGGTAGCAGATCATAAGGAGGACCTGGTATGGATCACGGACCAGCTGTCGAGGTTGTGGAGCATCTGGAGGTCTCGGAGTATAAGACGAAGATCGGTATACGGTTTTTTATCGTCTACAGTATCGTATTCAGCGGGTTTATCGTCATTAACACAGTTGCCCCTCAGCTTATGAAGGTGCGGGTGCTCTTCGGGCTCAACCTGGCGGTAACCTACGGGTTCTCCCTGATTATTGCCGCTGTCGTTATGGGACTTGCCTATAATGCGGCATGCTCTAAAAAGGAGCGGGAATTCGAGCAGCGTGCAGCCGACGATGCCGGGGGTGAAGCATGATTTATTCTCCTTCTGTTCTGGCGACGGTGCTTTTTTCTGCGATAGTGATCACGGTACTGGCGATCTCGATTTACTTCGCCCGGCAGTCCTCTTCCTCCAAAGGGTATTTTGCAGCCGGCGGAACGATTCCCTGGGGCGTCAACGGTATTGCCTTTGCCGGCGATTATCTGTCAGCCGCCTCATTCCTGGGTATCTGCGGCATGATCGCGGTGGCCGGGTACGACGGGTTCCTCTACTCAATCGGCTACCTCTCCGGGTGGATTGTAGCTCTGTTCGTTATCGCTGAGCCGCTGAAGCGGCTGGGCAAGTTCACCTTTGCCGATGCGCTTGATGCCCGGTTCAACTACCCCGCTATCAGGCTGATCGCGGGTATCAGCACCCTGGTTGTCTCCATCTTCTACCTCATCCCGCAGATGGTGGGAGCCGGCGCGCTGGTTACCCCCCTGCTCGGGTTTCCGCACTGGGTCGGGGTGGTCTTCGTCGGGGGCATCGTCATCTATATCGTGGCAACCGCAGGGATGAAGGCGACGACCTATGTGCAGTTTATCAAGGGATTTCTGCTGATCGTTTTTTCTCTTGTGCTGGTGATCGCCATTCTCAACCGGGGGCTGTCAACCGTTCCAACCGACTCCTACCGCGAGTTCACGGTGCTTGAGGCTGTACAGGAGGGGGGGGCGATTACCGCTGTCTCTGATCCGGAGTACCGGGTAACCGGTGAGATTGAGATCGGCGGCCGGAAGTTTGTCAGGCTTGAGCGCACTGGGGTCAGAACCTGGTGGGCGGCAGAGACCGATCAGGATTCGGTGCTGCTTCTTGAGACGCTGACGGTCACAGAAACGGCCGACCGGCAGATCCTTTACAACGGGGAGCCGAAGGAGGCGGGGGCTTTCTATCCTGTCGGGCATATAAGCAGCCTGGTCGTCGACGGGGCTGAAGTCGACAGTACCGGGCCTGTAGGTCCTTTTGCATTTATCGAGACGATTGAGGATAGCGAAGTGGTCCGTTTTATCGGGACTTCGTTCGCCTACGAGGGTGATTCGGTTTCGCTGTGGTATCAGGAGAAGACTCCTGGAGAGAATCTCATGCGTCCGGGGCTGAAGTTCAAGGTTGATGAGGGGTCTACTCCGCTGTCCAAGATTAACTTCGTATCCCTGATGACGGCGCTTTTCTTCGGCACTGCGGCTCTCCCG
>CAYSRK010000055.1:0-3161 GCA_964433385.1 uncultured Spirochaetales bacterium | reverse complement strand
ACAAACCGTGCCATCCTGCGTATCCTCCCTGCCTGCAAGTGTATACCGGAACATGGCTGGATTCAAGGAGATGCGCTGCCTGAAGGTATCAGACGACGTAGGAGGCAAAGGCGATGAAGAACCCCAGCCCGCCGGATATGACAAACAGGTGCCAGATTACGTGGCTGTAGGGAATTTTGTTGAAGATATAGAAGATAATCCCGATGCTGTACGATGCCGCTCCCATGATGACCCAGATAAAAAACCCGCCGGGCATTGCCTCTATGAGCGGCCTGATTGCGACAATGATAAGCCATCCCATCGGGAGGTAGAGCAGATCGGAAGCGATATGCCGTCCGGTAAAGATAGCGCTCTTCATAATAATGCCGAGCACGGCCAGGCCCCAGACGATGCCGAACAGCGTCCATCCGAGTGCTCCCTTGAGGATCAGCAGCGTTACCGGGGTGTAGGTTCCAGCGATAAGCAGATAGATTGCCGCCTGGTCGATGATGTGCAGAACCTTGTGCCAGCGGGGATGATCGGTGAACTGGTGCATGGAGGCAGAGGAGAGATAGAGGAGAATCTGAAATCCTCCGTAGATGGCAAATGCGACGTAAGCTATTGCCGGCCCGTTATTCACGCTGGTCATCCACAGCAGGTAGACGAGTGCGGCGATGCTCAGGCCGGCACCCATCGCGTGCGTTATCGAGTTGAGCCGCTCTTCAACATTCTGGGGACGCAGCGGATACTCATTGGCCTTTGCCCGGGCCGCCTTCCGCGCTGAACGGCGGCCGGCCCTCTCTGTTTTTCTCTGCTCCGCATCAGAGCGCGGCGCCGAATAGGAGATCTGCATTTCGGTTGTCATGTTTCTGTTCATACCTGCACTATGTATCAAAGCGGGGCTGTTGTGCAATCATCATTGCTGACCAGCGCCCTAGTCATCTTTCACTAGCTGGCCTCTGAGGGCGTTCTGCTGAATTCACACGATCGCCAACAATATGATAGAATCGGCTGCATTGCCCGGAAGTCTCTGCACGGCCGGAAGCAGCAATAGTACACTGGATTCGGATGACCTATGCACAGACCCCTCATACCATTTCACCGGCCCTGCCTCCTCGGCAGTGAAGCTGAACGGACAGTCCGCGTAGTATCAGAGGAAAACTTCACCTCCGACGGGCCTATGGCGGAGCTCTGCTGCCGGCACATCTCGGCAATGATGGGGGGGAACCCGGTCATGCTGACCCCCTCAGGAACCGCCGCGCTCGAGATGGCGGCCCTGCTGCTCAACATCGGTCCCGGAGATGAGGTGATCATTCCCGCCTTCACCCATTACTCTGTTGCCAACGCCTTCATCCTGCGCGGAGCTTCAGCTGTCTTTGTCGACGTTGATGAAAAGAGCCTGAATATCGATCCGGTTCTCGCAGAAGCGGCCGTTACCGGGCGCACGCGGGCTATTGCGGCAGTTCACTACGGCGGGACCTCCTGCGATCTGGATGCACTTCTTTCTCTGACGAGAAAGCCCCCCTTTCCCGTCCTGATCGAGGACAACGCCCTGTCGCTGGGCAGCACCTATCGCGGTCGCATGCTCGGCAGCTTCGGCACCTTTGCCTGCCTCAGCTTCCACTCAGGCAAGAACATCACAGCCGGTGGAGAGGGCGGAGCCCTCATCCTTGCCGATGAGAATTACCTGCCGGCAGCCCAGACCATCCGTGAAATGGGTACGAACCGGGCCGCATTCCGCCGCGGGGAAACGGAGAGATTCAGCTGGAAGAGCTGCGGTTCCTCCTACCTTCTCAGCGAACTCTCCGCCGCCTTCCTCAGCGCCCAGCTTGAAGCTGAGGAGCAGATCCGCAGAAAACGTGCAGCCCTCTTCGCGCAGTACCGCAGCCTCCTCGCTCCCCTGGAAGAGCGGGGTCTCGCGCTCTGCTCCCGTGTGCCGGATTTCAATACCGGCAACGGTCACCTGTTCTACATCAGAAGCAGCCGCCGCAGCGCCCTTGAGCGCCGTCTGGGCGAGCGGGGAGTGGAGACGGCAGCTCACTACCCGTCTCTTCCGCGTACCCCGTTCGCGCAAACCAGCACCCAGTGCAGCACCTCCGCCCCGACCCCGGTCTCCGATGCAGCTGAGTTTGACCTGCTGCGCCTTCCGCTCTACCCGCAGCTCACCGGGGATGAGGTGAGGTACATCTGCGCAGAAATCCTCGATTTTTTTTCCAGCCCGGGTAAGGACGGACTTTCCCATGGTTAGCTCGCTGTCAGTCGTTGTACCTGTCTACAATGCAGAGGCAACGCTTATGGAGCTGCACGAACAGATCTCTGCGGCAGCTGCAAGCTGTGCAGAGGAGTACCGGATAATCTACGTAGATGATGCCGGAAACGACGGTTCTTTTTCCCTGATCAGCGCCCTCGCTGCAGCTGACAGGCGGGTGACCGGGATCAGGCTGGCAGCCAACAGCGGACAGCAGCATGCCCTGCTCTGCGGCATCCGGGATGCCGATTCCGACTACGTCGCCACCATCGATGATGACCTGCAGTATCCTCCCCGCTCCATCGCCGAATTAACCGACGCTGTAAGCCGAGGCCCCTGCAATCTTGTCTACGGCATACCCCGAACCCGCTCAGACTCTCCTCTGCGCAGCCTCGGGACACTGATGACCCGCCTTCTGCTCGAGCTGTTCTGCCGCAAACCCAGGGGCATCGAGGTCAGCAGCCTCAGGGTAATGGACAGAGCCCTCGCACAGGCCGTCGGAACAGACCGGCGCTGCCACGTCTACATCTCGGCAGCTTCATTTCTTGCAGGAGCTGAGGCAGCCGTTGTGCCGGTTGATACCGACAACAGCCGCACCTCACGCTACTCCTTCAGAAGGCTTGCCCTCATCTTTACCCGCCTGCTTCTCTGCTATGCCCTGCCTCCGCGGCTGTTCTGCCGCGGTGCGCGGCAGTATGAGATTGAGCGGAGAGTCGGGGCGGAGCGCGGCTCGGCCCGGGAGGTCTGAATGCTGCTGCACATGCTCGGGGGCGGACCCGGTCAGGTCAAGACCGTCCGGAGAATACGGGAACTTGGCCATCAGGTGCTCGTCTCGGACTATATTCCCGATGCCCCGGCCAAGAAGGAGGCTGACTTCAGCACCTGCATCAGCACATTTGACGCTGAGGGGATTCTCGAGGTCTCCCGCCGCCAC
>CAYSRK010000054.1:0-4829 GCA_964433385.1 uncultured Spirochaetales bacterium | reverse complement strand
ATCCAAGCAGCAGCGAGGATGTCCCGATATAGAGAACCGCAGAGACTGCGCCTGTCTGAAAGACAAGCTGCAGAATCAGGACCCAGGCGGGAAGAACCGCAGAGAAAAAGAACAGGAACACCATAAGGGAGAGCAGAAGCGTCTTCTGGTCGAGAAAGTCGAAGGTGCATTTTTCTATCCCTGAGAAGGCCTCCCCGAGGGACCCGTACGAAGTGCAGCTGACGTAGGGACTGACTGTAAGAAAGAGCTGGCGATATCCGCAGCGGGCAAGCAGCCGCCCGATGTGGATATCATCGGTCAGAACGCGGGGAATGGCGCTGTATCCTCCCGAAGCGCGGTACGCCTCGGTCCTGATACAAAGAAACTGTCCCAGGACAAGGCTGAAGGCTGGCTGGGAGAAACGACGCTGGAGCCAGAGCTGGGTGAGCAGCAGCAGGTTCAGGTACATCAGTGAAACAACCGCTGCAGCAGCAGGGCTTGCCGTCTTCTGACGCGGGTATCCGGAGAGAAAGTCGACTTTGTGCATGACCATGTTGGTAACGGCAAAGGCGATACTGTCACGATGGTGCACCGTGTCGGCATCGGTGATCAGCAGCAGTTCACCCTGTGCCTCCCCGGCAAGTCGGTGAAGGCTGTAATTTTTCCCGTACCAGCCCTCGGGAACCGCTGAGCCGGCAAGCAGTCTCACGCGGGGGCTCCGGCCGGCGAAATCGTTGATCACCTTCAATGTTCCATCACGGGAGCTGTCGTCAAGCACGATAATTTCATAATCGGTATAGCTCTGGTCAAGAAGGGACGCGAGACAGGGGCCGAGCGTCTTCTCTTCGTCACGGGCAGGTATGAGGACCGAGACCATAGGACCGCTGAAAATTTCCGGTTTTCGGGAATAGCGGCGGCTGGTAATATGGTTTACAGCTGCTGTCATAAGGGCGAAAATACCTGTCACGCAAGCAGCCGCATTGATAATATTAGTCCATGCCATTATGATATAGGCTATACAATAGGTAACTGTTGGTCAATACAGGGCCGCGGAGGCGGTACGCAGATGGAGATCTCATGGGCACAGGCAAATGTATCAGACTATGGGCGACAGCGGCAGCGCTGCTCTTCCTGGGAGGACCGGGCGGAGCACTGCTCGGCGAAACGACAGAGGTGCTTCCTGATCCTCAGCTGATCAGAGAGCGGACATTTTCCGAAGTACCCGCAAGTTTCTATGCCCCGCAGACGGTGAGGCAGCAGGTAAGCGATTTTTTTCACGATGAAGAGATAACTATCGGGGCTGAGTTTCTCTTCCTGACCGAAAAGGTGTTTCCCGAGCACGGCATGGTGGATGTGTACAATGCGATGCTCGGTTTCAGCAAAATGGTGGGTATAACCTACTATACTTCCCGCGGAAACAGAACAAAAACTCTCATCTATGACTCCTACCGGATATCCTACCCGGGGAGTACGACAGCGCTGCCCGACATTGTGCTCCAGGAGCCGGAGTCCGAGATGAGGATCTATGTCTTTCAGGATATGGATGAGTTTGATGAACTGGTCTGGGAGGTTGACTACCGCTACGACGGCTGCTGCATAACTGCGGTTCTCAAGAACCTCGATCCGATCTACATGGGACCCTTCAAGATCGTCGACAGCGGGATGCTGAGCGTTCTCCTGGCAGCCGTACCCGCCGGGGACGATGTGGTGCTCTACCAGGCAGGACAGGTGTACTCATCCACCATGCGCACGCTCGCCAGACTGGGACTGAAAGGCTATCTTGAAGAGACGTTCTACCAGAGGATGAAGGCGGTCAGCACCGTCTACTACCAGAGCGGAAGCTGAGAATCCGGGAAGGGCGGGGGACTGCTCCTTCTTTGAAGGTCAGCTGCCGCTTATCAGCTCGGCCGTGTAGAGGTTTCCCGGGTACAGTTCCAGCGCTCGGGAGAACCAGGAGAGCGCCTCACGCTCCTTTTTCATCTGCCGGGCGGCGAGCCCCTTCAGCTGATACCAGGTGAACTGCAGAAACACCGGCATCCGTGAAAGTTCCCCGGACAGGGAATCAAGAACCTCATCAGCCTTGCGGCTGTTTCCTCCGAACAGGCGCGGTGTGTGGATGTACCTGTTTGCCAGCATCAGCTGCACGTAGGGACTGTCAGCATCGGCTTCGAGAGCTTCATCGATAAGATTGGATGAGGAGAGTCCGTAACTGAACAGGTGGGCCGCCCGGTTGGTGAGAAAATAAGATCCGGCTATCTCAGCCTGTACTGCTGCGGCATGGGCTTGCAGCTGAGGTGCGCCGATTTTTGCCTCTCCGGCAAGAGCTTCCGCTCGGGCAAGGAGCGATTTACCGTATTCAGGATCAAGGCAGTACTCCTCTACAATAAAATGCTTGCCCGTCAGGGTCAGGGCGTGCGCACGCACAATCAGGGATGCCGGATCATCGGGACCGGCCTCTTCGAGGAGTGAGAGGCACCGTTGAAGATCCCGCTCGATTTCGCTGCGGGGTGAACAGTTGTACAAGGTCTCTGTAAGCTGTTCGAATGCCTCCGCAGTGTAGAGATCCAACGGTTCTCCGCTCACCCGGAGAAGGGCAAACAGCACGAAGGTAACGAGCAGACCGGTTTTTTTCATAGGCGCGCTTCCTCAATTATTGTACATTGTATAAGATGGTTAGTAAACGCTGCCGGTACTGCCGACAGGACGACTCAGGACAGAGCAGATGAAAGAACCGAAACCTGAAACAGTTCTCGTCGTGAACGGGTTCAACCCCCGTTTCAGCGGCGTAACTGCCCTGGACTGCTACTTCCGGCGCAGCATCGGGGCGGTGTGTGAGCTTGAGACGACCGCCGACATCATAGCTCTTTCGAGCCTCTTTGAAGATATTGAATTTCCCGGTGAGGAGCGGATAGACGCTCTTCTGAAGCTCCCCGAAGAGGGAGGGCTGACGTATGCCTTCAGGATTGCAGATGACGGCGGAGCTGAAACCCCGAAGAGCATCTGGAAGCCTCTGCTGTTCTACCGTTCCCCGAACGATGGGAAATTTCTCGACCCCGGCGGCATCTACCCCGTAATCCGCCGCAGGGAACCCCTGACGGCGGAACATACCGAACACTATCCCCCCTCAGGTGAATACTGGTGGTACGCGGCAGCTGATGCAGCAGTGCTGGCTGCCCGCTACCAGTGGGAAATTGACTACTCCATCTGCATTCCGAACGGCAGCACCCGGACCCTGCCGCTCGGGAAAACGGAACAGCGGCTGCTTCTGCTGAGGCTTCTCGAGTCGCCTGCACCGCAGCTGGGCTTTCATATCCTCATGGAAACTGGCTTCATACAGGAGCATTGGCCGCTGCTGCAGTCTATGAAGGGGGTTGTTCAGGACAAGGACTTCCATCCCGAGGGGGATGTCTGGGACCATACCCTGGAGATGTATCGTCACATGAAAACAGCCGATGCGGTAACGGCTATGGGAATCCTGGTGCACGACTGCGGCAAGGCGTTTGCCGCACGGCAGAACAACAACGAGTTTGACCGCCACGCGCAGATCGGTTCCGAGCGCGCAGCAGCGTTCCTGCAGGACCTCGGTTTTGATTCAGCCTTCATCCGCCGCGTATCCTACCTGGTGGGCAACCACATGCTTACTGCTCACGTGCCGGACATACCGTCGGTTTCCATAGCCCATGTGCTTGACGATCCCCTCTTTGAGAAACTGCTGGAAATTTACCGCTGCGACATATCCTCCTCCTTCAGGGATCCGGAGCGATACTATCACGTCTGTGAATTCTACCGAAAGTATAAACGACAGAGAAATAACCCCTACCGGAGTGCAGCTGCAAAGGGGGCCAGGGGGACCGCCTCAGGCCGGCGCTGATAACGGCCCCTGGGGGGCACGCACTGAAGGCAAAAAGATTGCATAATACCCTGTTCAGCGGTAGAGTGGTGGTATGAGCAGCTACACTGTATACGGCGGCAGTCCTCTTCAGGGAGAGATAACTGTCAGCGGCAATAAAAATTCAGCCCTTCCCTGCATAGCCGCCGCACTGCTGACCGATGAAGAGGTTGTGCTGCACAATATTCCCGAAATTGAGGACGTGCAGGTGATGCTTGCCATCGCCGAAACCCTCGGAGTCGCCGTAAAGCGTATCGGAACCTATGACTACCGGTTACGCACCGTCAGCCTCTCCGGTACCGTTCCCCCCGATCTCGCTGATAAAGTGCGGGCCTCCATCCTCTTCGCCGGGCCTCTTCTTGCACGGACCGGGGAGGTTGAGCTGGCCCCTCCCGGGGGCGATGTCATCGGCCTGAGAAGGCTCGATACCCACTTTGCAGCCTTCAAGGCGTTGGGTGCCGAAGCCCGGATTCTCGAGGACCAGACTTTGCACATTGACGTTGCGGGGAGAGGGAAACTCACCGGCAGTGAGATATTTCTCGACGAGATGTCGGTCACGGCAACAGAGAATATCCTGATGGCAGCTGCAGCAGCGGCAGGCACTACGGTGATCCGTAACGCGGCAAGCGAACCCCATGTCCAGGACCTCTGTCGCCTGCTGGTAAGGATGGGGGCAAAGATTACGGGAATCGGATCGAACCTGCTCACCGTAACAGGACAGTCCCGACTGCACGGAGCGGAGTTCACCATCGGCCCTGATTTTATGGAAATCGGTTCTTTTGTGGGACTCACCGCCGCCGTCGGGGGCAGGGTGCTTATTCACGGAGTCGACCCGGCGGTGCTGCCGGTTATCGGACGGGGATTCCGAAAGATCGGGGCTCTCTGGCGGGAACTCCCGCCTTCGACGATTCTCGTAGAATCAGACCGGCGGGGAAAGGTGGAGCCCGACATCGGCGGAATG
>CAYSRK010000053.1:0-8168 GCA_964433385.1 uncultured Spirochaetales bacterium | reverse complement strand
TGTCGGCGGTTCCGGTCATGCCGGAAATCTTATCGTACATCCGGAAAAAGTTCTGAAAGGTGATGGTTGCCAGCGTGCGGTTACGCCGGGCAATCTTTATCCCCTCTTTGGCTTCAATAGCCTGATGGAGTCCGTCGGAGTATCGGCGCCCATGCAGAATGCGGCCGGTAAACTCATCAACTATCTGGACCTTGCCGTCAGCCACCACATACTCAACATCCTTGCGGTAGAGCCTGGCAGCCTTTACCGCCTGCGTGGTGTAGTGGATGTACTCGAAGTTCTCATCCGAGAAGAGTGATCCCTTGATAACCCCATGGGAGTTGAGCAGCCGTTCAATGGAGTCCATGCCCTGATTGGTAAACGTTACCCGCTTTGTTTTTTCATCTATCTGGTAGTCTCCGTCAGGCTCATCCGGATACTCCCCGCTTTCCGGGTCCCGGGCGCATTCCCTGAGACCGGAAACAATACGGTTGACATCAAAGAACTTGCGGGTGTCGTCCTCTGCAGCCCCCGATATGATCAGGGGAGTTCGCGCCTCATCAATGAGAATTGAATCTATTTCGTCAATAATGCAGTAGCTGTGCCGGGCCTGGATTTTCATCCTGATATCCATCTTCATGTTGTCGCGAAGATAGTCAAACCCGAACTCGTTATTGGTTCCGTAGGTAATATCCTGAGCGTAGGAACTGCGCCGCGTCTCGTTATCCATTGAGGAGAGGATTGTCCCCACACTCAGACCCAGATACTCATACACGGGACGCATCCAGTCAGCATCCCGTTCGGCGAGGTAGTCGTTTACCGTCACAATGTGAACGCCATTGCCGGTCAGCGCATTCAGGTAGGCGGCGGGAACACAGGAGAGCGTCTTTCCCTCACCGGTCTTCATCTCCATGATCTTTCCCTGATGGAGCACTATTGCCCCTAAGAGCTGAACATCGTAGTGCCGTTCCCCAAGGACCCTCCGGGCAGCCTCCCGGGTGAGAGCGAACGCCTCGGGCAGCAGGCTGTCAAGCGATTCCCCTGCGCGCAAGCGTTCTTTCATGTTCTCGGTCTGCAGCGGAAACTGCTGCGCTTCCAGCGATAGAGCCCAGGGCTCCTTTTCATTGATCATGTGCAGAAGGGGAACCATTTTTTTTACATCCGCTTCCTGTTTGGTTCCGAACAGTTTTTTCAGTAGTGTTTGTGTCTTTGCCATATATTCCTTGCTTCAGCTTCGGGAAAAGTATCCGATATACCTGCTGCCGCCTAACTCCCCATGCGGCAGGCTGCTCTTCGCAGCCGGGGTTCTTACCACTACTAAGATACCACCGATGGGCGAAATAATGAACAGGCAGCGAACGCTCTTCTCTTTGCTTCTTCTTATCGGATACTCTTTTTACCCGCAGGCTGCCGTATTTTATTTACCGGGACGCCGGCTCCTGATACAATATACTGCTGTGCCGTACCTGTCGGTAAGACTCTGCGGCAGGAGGAACGATACTATGGGAAGTAAGATTATAAGCTCATCCGCTATGGCAGATATCGACCGTGAGGCTATTGAGGGATACGGGATACCGGGCATCCTTCTCATGGAGCATGCGGCAGCGGCAGTGGTGTCGCAGCTGAAGAAGCTCTTGCGGGTAAAGAAGCTCTCCCGCTCTGCTGCATCCCTGCTGTTCATAGCGGGTCCCGGCAATAATGGCGGAGATGCCCTTGCCGCTGCCCGGATAGCAGCAGGTGCCGGATACGCAGGCGCAGCTGTGCTGCTCGTGCAGCAGAAGCTGCATGAGACTGCGGCTCTGCAGCTGACCATGGTGAGGAATCTTGGAATACCGGTATATCTGTGGGATGATCCGGAAACGGAAGCGGCGCTCAGGTGCGCCGACTGCATTATTGACGGTATCTCCGGAACAGGCCTTGCCGGGGACCTGAGGGGAAGGGCAGGTGAGGCGGCTGAGAAACTGAGAATCGCCCGGGAATCCGGAGAGCTGAAGGCAGCCTTCCTAGCTGTCGATATTCCAAGCGGGATGCATGAAGCCGGCACGCAGGATTCTCCCCTGGTGCCCGCCGATGTAACAGTCACCATGGGACTGCGTAAAACAGCCTGCTATCTGCTTCAGACACGGCATCTGTGCGGGAAGATTGTCTGCATCAACCCTGGATTTCCCCGGGAGCTCCTTGAAAACGCCCATGAGGATGCCCTGCTCGCGGAAGATGAGGATGCTGTGCTTCTGCCGCTGAAACTGACTGCTTATAAGAACAGCAGGGGGCACGCTGCCGTGTTCGCCGGTTCCCCGCAGACCCCCGGAGCAGCCCTGCTGTCCGCTTCAGCTGCGGCTCATATGAGGGCGGGGCTGATAACGCTCTATACCGCTTTGGAAGCAGCCAGGCCGGTGCTCAGCTCCATTCCTGCCGCAATTATCCCTCTGCCCGTCGAATCTGAAACCGATAGAAGGATTATCGGGCGACAGGAGCTGCAGCAGCGCTATACCGCAGTTCTGGCCGGGCCTGGGTGGGGGACAGGTGAGCAGCAGGCAGCCCAGCTCAAGGAAATTCTGGCTTCAGAGCTTCCCGTGATTCTTGATGCTGATGCCCTAACGCTTCTTGCCGCTGAGATAAGGCAGAACCGCAGCGAAGTACGGCGAACTGCCCCTCTGATACTGACACCTCACCCCGGTGAGTTTGAACGGTTGAGCGGCGTTCCGGCCGGAAGCCCGGGGAAAGTAATAATCGCTTCACTGCGAGAGTTTGCCCGGGAGTTTTCCTGTATTGTTATCTACAAAGCGCATCTTCTCTACATAGCTGCTCCGGACGGGAGGGTAACCGTGGCGGAGGGGCTCAATCCGGCAATGGGAACAGCCGGTTCCGGCGATGTGCTTGCCGGGTGTGCAGCGGGTCTTCTCTGCTCCGGCCATGAAGCGTATAAGGCGGCAGTTACAGCGACGTACCTCCATCAGAAGGCCGGGAGAGTGCTCTACCGAAGAAACGGCATATTCACGGCTGATCAGCTGATTCCGGTTCTGGCTGACCTTGCCCGGTAGATAAACGTTTCGCTTCTGTACCCGTAACTGATGGGCTGCCGCATCTGTTTAACCGGCATATGTTTGTAAAAGCCGGTATTACTTGACCAGCTTGTATGTTTGGATTAAGCTGTTGCTATGAATGACGGGAGAACGACATGATACAGTTTTATGTTCTTGCACTGGCCTTTATGCTCTACGGTGCCGCAGTGCTGCTCTCTGACGAGTTCGGAGGAAAGTATAAAATCCTTCTGCGGATCAAGGAGCTGCACGTCCTCAATCAGACCTTTACGATTGTCATGATCGTGCTGACAGCAACCGTGGGGCTTCTGAAGCTCATCGCCCCCACCTCACCCGGGCCGGTGGTTATCGGCGACTTTCTCCCTGCAATCAATCTCTTCGCCCTCGCGGTTTTCTTTATTTTTGATCTGAAAAAAGGGACACCTTCCGCAGAGGAGAACCAGCAGCATGCAGAATCTGATGAAGGCGGGGAGCTGTTCAGCGACTCCGAAGCCCTCACGAAAGTAAAATCATTCTACTATAAGAATAAGAAAATACTTGGACTGGTCACGTTAACAGTGGCTTTCTTCCACTTTCTTTTTCCCGGAGCGGTGCTGCTCTAGCGTATGGTGCCGGGGGAAGAAGTCAGGATATCGACTGCCGGGGTTGCCGAACAGGGCGGCCGTTTCTTTGTCGCACTCAGGAAACCGGGAACCTCTATAGGTGAGAGCTGGGAGTTTCCCGGAGGCAAGCAGCGAAGCGGTGAGAGCATCGCCGAAACTATTGCACGGGAATTTCACGAGGAGTTCTCAGCCGAGGTTGTCGTAGGACCCGTTCTCTATGAGGGTGAGTTTTTAAACGGTACGCAGCGTTACCGTCTTATCGCCTGTTCGGTTACTATCACAACCCCGCTGAACGAGCTTCAGCTCCGCGAGCATCAGCGATGGGCGTGGATGGACCTCGAAGAGCTGAAATGCTGCCGGATGGCAGATTCTGACCGGCAGATCCTGGATCGTCTGCGGTTACGGTCTCACGGAGACGGCCTGTTCAAGTAGATCTTACCGGCAGAAAAGGGTACCTTCAGTACCCGGGCAGGATCTGTTTCAAGGATTCTCCTGCCCTTAGTGAACATGAGACTATGCGTGCATCCTTGCAGCGGTTCTTTTCAGAAGTCAGACATATGCGGCTGCTTCATTGCCGTATCGGGTATGGTCTGCTGATCTCTGGAAAAAAACAGGAAGTTCCGGCCCGGTGAGAGAGCGGAAGGGATTGAAAAGAAGTTCTTTTTTACCTGTCCTTTCGGGAATGGGTTTCTTTCTTCCTGATATAACAATACGTTTAAAAACCGTATCAAATCACTTTTTTAATGTGCTGGAAAAACATGCGTGCAGCCAATAACATGCACATGGCTGCATGCTTGCAAATTTTCTCGTGTTGCCTAAATTTACTGTGAAGAGTATGGGTAATGCTGGATATTGCCATATGTGATGATGATCCCGATCAATTAGCTCTTCTTGTCGGATATGTGTCTGAATTCATCCGATCCGATTTTCATGAAGCAGTTGTTCACCAGTTTCACCATCCGGATGATCTGCTGAACTTCATAGTCAGGAAACGCTGCCTTATCTATATCCTCGATATAGTAATGCCCATGGTGAAGCAGTATTGAGATGGGAAGGGCAATCAGTTTCAACTTAATCACCAACCACCAGCAACATCAGGGGAGTCGCCGCAGTTTGGGTACCTAGAGAATGATACTGTCCAAGCAGTAGAGTTTGACAGTAATACAGCTCATCGGGTGCATCATAAGGGGACTCCATTACATGTCCTGACTGTACAATATTCCTGAGGCTGTGCTGCCGGGGTAGGCGCAGATTATTCGGGTAGGGAGCTGATTTACCGGATGTCCTGTATTTCCGGCAGAAATCATGTTTGATTTATTGTTCCTGTCTGGATGTTCAGGTCAGTAATGTATCAGATACAAGCGAGGGGGAAAGGCTGGGGGGCTCTGCCTGGACAAAAAAGAACCCGCTGATAACACAGCGGGTTCTGCAAGTACCGTCAGTTCAGTTATATTATCGTGCCGTTGGGTATAATGGCGTTCTTGGGGATTACGATGATGCCGTCACGCACGGTATGAGTTTCATAAACCCCGTCGGGGCGGTCGAAGGAGTCGATGCCGATACGGCAGCCGTCACCGATATGGACGTTCATATCGATTATGGCCCTCCTTATGATGCTTCCCCGTCCGATACCTATGTTAGGAATGCCCAGCCGTCTATTCTCAGCCTTACGGTCCTCGGATTCGTAATGATTTGCCCCCATGCAGTACACACCGTCCAGATTTGCTCCCGATTCGATCAGCGTCCGCACACCGATGATAGAGTTGACGATTGATGCATTGGTGATGATGCTTCCCTCGCTGGTGAGAGACTGGCTGATCGTGCAGAAGTTGATCTTCGTGGCAGGCAGGTGACGCCTATGGGTGTAAATCGGGAACATTTCGTTATAGAAGTTGAAATCCGGGGTCAGCGAAGCCAAATTGAGGTTTGTGTCGTAGAAAGACTTAATCGTTCCGATATCCTCCCAGAAATCATTGAAGACATAGGTGTAAACCGCGTGGTTATGCAGTGTGTCGGGGATTATTTCTTTGCCGAAATCGGTTTTATCGTTATCCAGTACTTTTTCCAGTACGTCCGCACTGAAGATGTAGATTCCCATTGATGCAAGGTACTCCTTTGAACCTGAGTTCTCGGAAGTGATACCGTTAGCTTCCAGAAGTTTCGGAGATACCTTATACTCATCAATATTTTTTTCAATGGGGGGTTTTTCGAGGAACGAAACAACTCTGCCGTTTTCGTCCGATCCGACTATACCCAAGCCGGTGGCCTCCTCCCGGGTAATAGCTTTTGAAGCGATGGTAAGATCGGCTTTGTTGTCTATATGGACTTTGAGCATCTCACGATAGTCCATACGGTAGAGCTGATCACCGGAAAGAATGACATAATAGTTCGGGTTCTGGTCTCTGAAGTGGCGGAAATTTTTCCGTACCGCATCCGCTGTTCCCTGATACCAGTCTTCACTCTGCAGGGTCTGTTCCGCTGCAAGAACCTCTACAAATCCATTGGTGAATGTGTCGAATATGTAGGTATTTGAGATGTGGTTGTGAAGCGAGGCCGAGTTGAACTGGGTGAGGATAAATATTTTTTTAATGTCGCTGTTGATGCAGTTCGAAATGGGGATATCGACAAGGCGATATTTTCCGCCGAACGGTACTGCGGGCTTGGCCCGGTCCTTGGTCAGCGGCTGAAGCCTAGTTCCTTTCCCACCTCCGAGAACAATTCCGAGAATTGATTTCGTCATAAGCTGCTCCTTTTTTTCAGTGCGTCGCTGTACGCTTGCTCATACTTCGTCGCTGACGATTCCCAGAGAAAGCGGACATGCATGCATCGGCTGCGGATTCTCTCCTTTACATGTTCCGGCTGGTTCCATAATGACATGACTCGATGCATCGTCTGGTAGACAGCCTCTCCTGCCATCAGATCAAATACAATTCCCGTACCCTGTTCGTAGTTATCGGAGAAATCCTGGACGGTATCGGCGAGTCCGCCGGTTCTTCTGACAATAGGTATGGTTCCGTAACGGAGTGAGTAAATCTGGTTAAGCCCGCACGGTTCATAGCGGCTGGGCATGAGGAAGAAATCTGACCCGGCCTCCACCAGATGGGCCAGATAGTTGCTGAACATGATTTTTACCACCAGATTGGGATTACGGCCGGCAATTTCTGTCAGAGCTTGCTCGATAGCAAGTTCTCCTGTGCCGACTATGACTATCTGCAGGGGAAAGTCATGTACAATCCGCTCCAGCGCCGAGGGGGTGCCGCCGCAGAGTTCCCGGAAACCCTTCTGGTCAGCAAGTCGCGAGACCGCTCCAATCAGGGGAATATTCGGGTCAACAGGCAGCTCCATCTCCTGCTGGAGCAGCATCTTCAGTCTTCTTTTGTTCTTCTGGTCCTCAGCAGAGTACTGCAGCGGAATAAACGGGTCCTGTTCAGGGTTCCACTCGGAATAATCGACGCCATTGAGAATTCCCCTGACATCCTGCCTGCGGGAGGCGAGCAGGCGGTGCAGGCCCTCGCCCAGTTCGGCATGCTGAATCTCCTCGGCATAGGTCTCAGACACGGTGGTAATACTATCAGCATAGGTAAGAGCGGATGCAAGGAAGTTGACCGACAGATCAGTTTTTCCACCCTGCGCATCAGCAAAAACCAGAGAACTGCTGTCTATACCGCTCAGGTGAATGTCATGTTTTGAGAATTTTCCCTGATACCCTAAATTGTGAATGGTAATCATGCTTGCTGCGGCAGAGAAAGGTGAGGAGGGGTCCTTTGCCGCCTGCTTCAGGAGGACAGGCACAAGTGCAGCCTGCCAGTCATGGGAGTGAAAGATGTCGGGATACCAGTTCAGACGACGGCAAATTTCAAAAACCGCATAATTCAGGATGGTGAACCGATACATGTTATCCGGGTATGCTATCGAGCCGGTATTGCCGTAGAGCCCGGAGCGCTCGGTAAATACCGGGTGCTGGATGAACAGGTACTCAACACCTTCATTTACCGCAGCTGATACTCTGCAGAGGGTGTGGAGTGCATCATTTCTGAGTTCAATACTCCACGGGAGCGGCTCAATCCCAGAAGAGGGGATTGAGCCGTAGTAGGGGAGAATAACCTTGACTTCGTGTCCTCTGCCGGTCAGTTCCCGGGAAAGAGCCGGTACAACATCAGCTAGACCGCCCGTTTTTGCATAAGGAACAGCTTCGCTGGAGATCATCAATATTTTCATACTCTAAATTAGACCATGTAAACAAACCGGCGTCAAGCAATTAAAAAATCTGATACAGAGTATATCAGAGTATTTTGCTAAATATTCACAAATAGGCCTGACCTTCGAGTTCGTCGATATACTGCGAAGCACAGTGGCTTGCTACCGCTCCCTCCCCTGCAGCTACGACTAGCTGACGGAAGGGCGAGCCTATGTGGAGCTGTGGTACGAAAGAGGTCGGGAACTATAGTAATGTGGCAAAGCGATTTTTATATTCAATCAAAAACGATGTTCCAGGGCTCTCTGAATACTTACAAGAAATGGAAAATCTTTCAAAAATTAAAAATTT
>CAYSRK010000052.1:0-5846 GCA_964433385.1 uncultured Spirochaetales bacterium | reverse complement strand
CTTGCCCGAATTAGTCCTGCCGGCCAGTACCACCCGCGCTCCCTCGGCGTAGAGCCGGCCGGCGGCATAGGTGTCAGCGAGCTGGCGCAGCTCCGTTTTCAGGGTGCGAAGCTGTTCAAGGTCAATATCAACGGGTTCCTCAATTTCATCCTCTGCATAGTCAAGCTGCACTTCCACAGCGGCGAGCAGCTGCAGCAAGCGGTACTTTATTCCGTCAATTACGGCAAACAGCGTTCCTGAAAGCCTTCCCAGAGCAAGCTCGTGGGCTCGCCCCGATTTAGCGCTTACTATCTCGCGGACGGCTTCTGCCCGAGTCAGGTCCATTTTCCCGTTCATGAAGGCTCTGAAAGTGAATTCTCCCGGCAGAGCATCGCGAAAGCCGGCGGTCCTGAGCGATGAGAGGATCAGGCCGATTCCCGGCATGCTGCCGTGGCAGAATATCTCGACGCTGTTCTGGCCGGTGTAGCCTGCCGGCGCACGATAGACGGCTGCGGTCACCTCATCGAGCGGCTGCTTAGTTTCCGGGTCTATCAGGAAACCGTGCAGGATGCTCCCCCCCGGACAGGAGAGCAGACGCTCGGGGGCGCTGAAGCATTGAGCAGCCCGCACAATCGCCTGCGCTCCGCTGGTGCGGATGACAGCGAGGGCGCTCTCTCCCCAGACGGTAGCCAGTGCAGCGATGCAGTCATCAGTGTCGGAGTATCCGGAATTCATGCTCAGGAGTATAATTGAGGCACAGGTTTCATGCAATACTGCCTGTGCTGCCGACCTTTGCGGTAAAAAAACGGTGAAACGGGAACTCCCCTGTTGCCTGAACGGGAAAATTGCGCGATATTCGAGGAGATTGACCTGCAGGAGGACCCGCCTATGAAGTATATCGGAGCCCACGTCAGTGCCTCTGGGGGCTTGAGCAATGCCCCCCGAAATGCCTGTGAAATCGGCGCCACCGCATTCGCGCTCTTTACGAAAAACCAGCGCCAGTGGAAGGCGCGCGAGATCAGCGAGGAGGAGACGGCGGAATTCAAGGAGGCCATGAAAGCCTGCGGGTACACGGCAAAGCAGGTTCTGCCTCATGACAGCTACCTTATCAACCTTGCCAACCCAGATGATGAGAAGCGGGAGAAAAGCCTGCTCTCATTTATTCATGAGATGGAGCGGGCCGCCAGGCTCGGGCTTGACCGGCTCAACTTCCACCCCGGCGCATTTCTTGACGGGGACCCGAAGAGTGCGGTCAGACTGGTTGCCGAGTGCATTGACGCGGCTTTGAGCGCAACGGAAGGAGTCTGCGCGGTTATTGAGAATACTGCCGGCCAGGGCTCATCCCTCGGCAGAACCTTCGAGGAGATAGCCGCCATTATTGATGCGATCAAACAGAAGGAGCGGGTCGGGGTATGTCTGGACACCTGCCACGCCTTTGCAGCCGGCTACGATATTGTCTCCCGTGAAGCTTATGAACAGACCATGGGAGAGTTTGAACGGCTCATCGGTTTTGACAAGCTCATGGGCATGCACCTCAATGATGCCAAGAGCACCCTGGCGAGCCGGGTGGACCGCCATAACAGCTTGGGCAAAGGCAATATCGGACTGGAGCCGTTTCGCTTTATCATGGAGGATTCCCGCATTGATGAGGTTCCCCTCATCCTCGAGACCATTGAGCCTGACCTCTGGCCCGATGAGATTGCGCTCCTTAAGAACATGGCAGGAATATGAACAGGCACAGACGGCAGATTTTCGCCGTCGAGACCCCGCTGCTGTTCGGGCACCGGGGCCTTTCGGCGGCAGCCCCGGAGAATACCCTATCGTCTTTCGGGCTCTGCGCTGAGCACGGCATTCCAGGGATTGAGCTGGATGTGCAGCTGTGCGAAAGCGGTGAGATGATCGTCTTTCACGACGAGAATCTTGAGCGGGTAACCGGATACAGCGGGAGAGTCGCATCAACTCCCTACACCCTGATCAGAGAGCTTGATGCCGGAAGCCGCTTTTCCCCGAATTTCAGCGGGGAACGGATTCCGACTCTTGACGAGGTCTTCCTCACCTTCGGTTCGCAGTTCTACTACGACATTGAGATCAAGTCACGCGACCGCAAGGATACCGGAATTGCGCTCATGCTGTGGAACCTGATTGAGAAATACTCGCTTGAGCACGTCTGCATGGTCTCCTCGTTCAATCCGTTCCAGGTCCGCCATTTCCGCCGGGCTTCCCGGGATTCAGTCGGCACCGCCGTAATCTATGCGGACTCTCCCAAGGTTCCCCCGTGGCTCCGGCATGGTATGGGGCGCTATGTGGGCGGATGCTCCATGCTTAAACCGCATCACCCCCTGATAACCGAAGAAATCTTCCGCCGCGACAGCAGAAGACGTAAGTATCCGTTGATTGCGTGGACGGTGGATGATATCGACAGTGCGCGGCGACTTGCCCGGATGGGCATCTACGGGATTATTTCGAACGATCCGGTCACCCTCAGGCAGCAGCTCTGCCAACCGTTCAGCGCAGACGGCTGAGCATGGATGAGGAGGCAAGTTCCCCGAATTTGCCCAGAGCTTTTTCAGCCGCCTCAACTGGTGTCTTCCCGGTACCGTTGGCCACCAGCATACCGCTCTGGGCAACTGTGCTCCGGTCTGAAAGCCTGACTGCCTTTACGCTGCCCTTGGCTGTGGCTATATACCCATTTACTCCCGGAACTAGTGCAGTGATGCCCGCAGTTCCCACTACTCCCACCGAAACGAGGTTCCGGTAGGTGCTTACCATTTGTTCAAGCGCCTCTTCCTCGGAGTATTCGGTCAGTCCGCTGAAATTTATCACATCTATCACGATAGGACTGATATTGTACCCGGCAGATTCGAAGACCGCAGTCATGCTGTCCATCCCGGGATGGTTCTGCACAAGCTGGCTCTGCTGATCAAATTCCAGAAGCGACAGGGCCAGGCGATTGCCGGTGACCGGGGAGACTACTGCATAGGCGAATTGGCGGACAACCCGGGAGGCAGCCTCCTGCATGCTCTGCAGCAGCGGATCATCAGAGCCGACAGTCCTCTCCAGCTCCCCGAACATTGCATCTGCATCGAGGCGGATGGTGACGCTCCCCCTCCCCCCGAATCCGGGGTGGTTGGTACTGAAGCGCATCTGCCCATCGTTGCCTGTCGTCAGTCTAGTCAATGCCGTAGTCTCAGTGCCGTCGGCGGTACGGACAGGAAATTCGGCAATAAACTGCGCCCCGGAAATTTTCGGGGCAAACAGCCGGTCGCCTCGAGTAAGCGCCAGGGTTACCGTCCCCTCTGCAGGGCTGGAGGAGATTTCCGTCAGAACAAAACTCCTGACAATCTCCAGCGCCGTGTTCATGATCCTGATATACTGTCCCCGTGCGGCGGCTGAAGAGGAACTCTGCGCCAGTGCAGCGGCCTTGAGGTAATGGCCGAGGGCAGCATAGTCATTACTGCGGTTATAGGCCGTCTCTGCCTGCCGAAGCGTCTGCTCGATAAGCTGAGACTCGGAGCGGGAAGTTTCGATATTGCTGCGCACCATAGCACTGAGCATCCTGCGGTCCGCACTGGCCAGGAGGTAGACGGTGATGCCCCCTTCTGCGTTCCTGCGCTCGTGTTCATCAATGATCTCCAGGGCAATGTCATCAGCAGCGTAGGTTTGCGAAAGCTCCTTGATAAAAGCTTCGGTTACCGAATAGCGGAGAAACTGCGAAACCTCCTCCAGCAGATCAGCTGTCGCCTGCAGAATTGCCTCTGATCTCACCGAACCGCTGCCGGTTCCGGTAAAAAAGAGTTCCTGAAGCGTGGGATTGGGGGTCTTGAGCGTCCACAGCGGCATGCCCTCGCTCCGGGCTATGCTGCGAGGCGTGCTGCATCCGGTAAACACAACAAGCAGGAACAGGACTGCAAGGAGAAACGTTTCAACCTTATTCTTCATAGCTCCGCTGTTCCTTTCCCTGCATGGCATCTTACTGCAGGACTAGAGACGAAGTGCCGCTCCCGCCGAAAGCATGAAAGTCTGCAGATACGGGGAAGAGTTTTGTGACAGTTCGCGGACGAGCAGTGAAGTGCCCGTTAGCGACAGTTCCACAGAGCTGCTGAGGTACCAGAGGAACCCCGCATCCAGCCGGGTTCCGATACCGCCTGTGAAGGGGCTCTCCTGTTCATCCGCACTGCTCAGGAGGGCCAGAAAGAGCTGCGTTCCCACATCAGCTGCAAGGCGGTCGACCACTTTCAGCGAAAGCGCTGCAGTTTTTCTTCCCGCAGGCAGGCGGTATCCTGCCCCGAGACCGGCATAGAGGAGATAGGAACCCGCAGCCGGCTGCACAGCCTGAAAATCAGCAGAACGGTCTCTGAATACGGATGAAAAACCGCCGGACCCCCTGATATGCAGACCCTCCGCCCGGAAGCCGCGCAGCCCCGCTTCAACAGCGAGTACCGAAAGCCCGGAGGAAATACTGAGGGAAACCTGCATCCTCGGACGCGGGAGCTGTACGAGACCCATACCGGGGACTACCTCACTGTCGGCATAAAGCATCCTCAGCTCTGCGGCCTGATCCTTACCGCCGCTCTGCTCAAGCTCTGTCAGACCGGTGACAACGGCGGCGCCGGTCTCTCGTCCCGAAGCCGAGTACAGAACAAAGAGGTCTCCGACTGCAGCCTCCGAATCCGCCGGCAGCACAACCCATGGAGTTCTGCCGATCAGGTAGGAGACTGCCGGGAGCGGACCGGGAAGGGGAAGCTCACGGATCAGGGAAAAGACCCCGAAACGAAGGTTGGAAAGGGCATCATTCACCGCCTGATCCCTGCTGGCGCCAATTCCCAACAGAGCAAGCGTATGCCGGCAGCAGGGCTCATCCTCCTCTGATGCGGCAACCTCCAGAGTGATGCGGGTTCGAAAAAGCTGCCTTCCGCTTTCAAGCTCCTCATACTCAGGCGCAGCGGCCCGCACGTCCATAACCCAGACTCCCTCAGCGGCAGCTGAATCTGAGAAGAACTCTTCGCCCGAACCGCAGCTCAGCTCTACGGATGAGAAGCGGAGAGTCTTTTCCCATGACGCTTGAAAGATCTCCCCAATCCGGCAGATGAGAGGACCATCATACTCGGTCCCCGGTTCTGCTCCTGCACGGATACGTGCAGCCGGACCCGCTTCTGCTGATGCGGCAGTCGCCGGAACCGTCAGAAAAAGTACTGCCAGGGCTGTGCCTATGCAGGGCAGAAAACGCCCTCCCCTAGCCATGCATCACTCCGCTGCCCATAAGCGGATCAGTTCCACCGTCAGCTGTGATGCCTCAGCCATGACCGACAGAGCAGCCCACTCGTAGCGGCTGTGAAAATTGTACCCGCCGGTAAATATATTCGGGGTCGGTATACCCTTCTCACACAGGCGCGCACCGTCGGTGCCGCCGCGGATAAGAGTACTGTGCAGCTCCAGTCCCAGCCTTTGGGCTGCTGCATCCAGCTTTTCAAGGACCTGCGGGTCTTTGCTGATATACTCGATCATGTTCAGGTACTGAGTCGTGCAGGCAACCTCTGCAGCCCCGCCGGGGTACAGGCTCTCAACCGTCTCAGCAAGCTGTCTGAGCACATTTCGCCTGCGCTCCATTCCCGCTGCATCAAAATCGCGCAGATAGACCGTAATGCGGGCATGCTCTGCTGTTCCCGTTATTTCCAGCGGGCAGTAGTACCCGTAACGGCCGTCAGTTGCCTCCGGGCTTTCGGCCTGGGGCAGCATGCTGATGTATGCCGCGGCCATGGTTACCGCGTTGACCAGCCTTCCCCGAGCCGCGCCGAGGTGGTACATGACCCCGGTAAAATCGATCTCGGCTTTATCAGCATTGAAACACTCAGCCTCGATATCACCCC
>CAYSRK010000051.1:0-1640 GCA_964433385.1 uncultured Spirochaetales bacterium | reverse complement strand
TCGGGCTCAGCCACCGGCTCGGGCTCAGCCACCGGCTCGGGCTCAGCCGTCAGCTCCTTGGGTACAGAAGTAGTAAACTCTGTTACCGGCGCTGACACCACCAGAGGCTCAACGCTCTTCAGGCGCAGATCTACCTCGAAGCCGCGCTCATCGAGCAGCTGAAGAATCTCTTCAATGGTCAAATCACGCATTGATCTGTCGGTCGGCGCTGAGTCTGTCGCCACTACCGGAATAAGAGTCGAGCCGCCGTTATTTCCGGCATCCTCCTGTGAGGCAATCACCGGTATTTCGGGAAGCTCTGAATCCTTGAACCTGGCGGTAAAGAAGATTCCGGCAGCGAAGATGATGACGAAGGCTGCTGCTGCGGTAAAGACCACCGGAGCCCGGAAGGTGAAGCGCTTTTCAACAAGCTTCTCCTTCACTGCCGAGACGCAGTGCCGCTCGAGATACTGCCAGATACGCTCGCGCTGAACGGAAAACTCATCCTCTCTCAGCCGGGCTGAACGGATATCGTTCTCAAGGTCCCGCAGCTGATCATACCGCTTCTTACACACGGTACAATGAAGCAGGTGCTCCTCTACCTGAGTTTTCCACGGCTCAGCAAGTTCGCCGTCTATATATGTGGAAAGTACTTGATCATCAAAGCACATCCATTCCCTCCTCACCTGACAGCAGCTTCTCCAGCTGCTGCTTGGCGCGATGCACACGCACCTTCACATTGCTTTCAGTTATATTCAGTATTGTTGCTATCTCTTTATAATTCAAATCACTGTACTCTTTCAATACCAGAACCGCCCGAAGCTTCTCGGGGAGCCGCTGGATCGCACTGCGCACCATCTCGCAGGTCTCTTCCCCGATTACCGATTCCTCACCGCTCTTCATCGACGGCTGCGGCTGCTTCTTGATCTTATCAACAGCAGCCTTCTCCCGACCCTTGCGCTTGACATAGTTGATCGAGAGATTTTTTGTTACCCTTATAAGCCAGTACTTGGCCTCATCCACAGACGGAAATATCAAACCTCGGTCAAAAAAGCGGATAAAGGCTTCCTGACAGATATCCTCGGAAGCATCCATATTGTATGTCACATGGTAAGCCACCCTCATGATAACAGGAAACACTTCCTTGTATACCAGTTTGAATGACTCCAGTCCGCTGCTGTTAACTTCCATAAGCTCAACAATTATCCGTCCTAGTTAGTTACAACATTTTTCGCCAGGTTGTACCTGCGGGGGTGTCCTGTATCTCTACACCCCGTTGCTGGAGTATATCACGTATTTCATCCGCACGGGAATAGTTCCGCGATGCTCTCGCCTCGGCCCGCTCCTCTAGGAGGGCGGCAACATCGCTGTCAAGCTCCTCCTGCGGAGAATCCCCGGAAACCTGAGCCTCCTCGCGCAGCGAGAGACCGAGTACCCGGTCAAAATCCTCCGTGAGAAACAGGGCATCGGCGGGGGTGAGCAGCGGGTCCTTAAGGACCGTCCAGAGGTCGGCTAGCGCCTGGGGCATATTGAAATCCCGGCTGATGTGGCTGCGGAACTGCTTATGCAGTTCCTCCCTTCTCCGTTTCGATTCTTCAGCCCGACCCTTCACCTCCTCTGCAGCTCGAACCAGCGCGGCAGTACGTTCAACGAGGTTCCGT
>CAYSRK010000050.1:0-15879 GCA_964433385.1 uncultured Spirochaetales bacterium | reverse complement strand
ATGAACACCGCCATGCAGGCAAACCTTTTTTGAAAATCCTCTTCGGTCTGTTCTGTTATCTTTCTGATTTGTTTAGAGTTAACCCTGCTTCATGCGGTTGTCCTAATCCATTGCAATCGTTATTGCACGGAGAGTCTGGATTCCATGCATCTGCAGCAGTCCTGCTGCGTAGCGCAGCGTTGTGCCGGTGGTGCGGATATCATCAAGCAGGATAATTTCGTGTATCGGAGAGGAAGCGGGAAAAATCCGGGTAAGCCGGGATGCATCGAGGGTAAAACGGCTATCCGTATTAACGGAACGCTGCTGCCGGTTGAGCTGTTTCTGTTCACGGGCTCTCTTCTGCGGCACAAACAGCTCAGCAGTCGTTACCCCTTTCTTCGCAAGCACCCGCGAAACTTCGCGCATCTGGTCCCAGCCGCGTTTTTTGCTGTTCCGCACACTTCCCGGGATGCAGACTGCCGGCAAGTCGGGAAACTCTCCAAGAAGCGGCATAAGCGCATCGGCAAAGTAACGGGTAAGTTCCCGCATCCCGTAGAATTTCCAGGCTATCATCAGCTCCCGTACAAGTCCGCGGTAAAAAAAGCAGCTTCTGATTATCAATGGGGAGTAACGGCGGCGGGAACAGGAGCTGCAGAGGTCTCCCGACAGCAGGGGAAAACCGCAGCCGGAACAGAAAGCCGGGAATACCCTTTCCAGCTTCAGGCCCTCAATCCGTTCCCGGCAAGCAGAGCACAGCGGCATACCCGGTTCCGTGAGACTGCTGCCGCACAGTACACAGCGTTCGAAGTTCATACCCCAGTATACTCAGCTTTGCACAGCTTTGTTCAGCCTGTTTGAATCTTCAGCAGATATCAGCAGCCCTGCCTGACAGCTGGTAGAGAAGCTCGAGGGCATCTCTGGGACTCAACGTGTCGGCATCAATGCTGCGCAGCTCGTCAATAATCTGCCGGTACTCCGGCGGGCACGTGGAAGCCTGCGGCTGTTCCTCCTGAACGAACAGCTCATCAAGTTCCCGCTGAAGAACTGCGGAGTCCCTCCGTTCCTGTGCCGCATGAATCTTCTGATACTTTTCTGCACTTTGGAGCACTCCTGAGGGTATGCCAGCGAGCTTCGCCGCATGCAGACCGTAGGAAGAAGGCGCATTACCCGGCCTGATTTTATTAGTGAAAACAATGCTTCCGGCAACCTCCAGCACTTCGAGGTAGAGCTGCTGAACACGCTGATCCTCGAAAGAGGTGAGCTCATGATAATGGGTAGCGAAAAGCGTTTCACCTCCCATTGCAATCAGGCGCTTCATAACCGCAAATGCTATGGCAACGCCGTCCTGCGTGCTTGTACCCCTGCCTACTTCATCCATGATAATCAGGCTTCGGGTTGTCGCGCTGCGCAGAATAAAGGCCGTTTCATTCATCTCCACGAGAAACGTCGACTCCCCCCGCGCAAGGTTGTCCGCAGCCCCTACCCTGCAGAAAATCCTGTCATGAATCGATACTGCGGCACTGTCTGCCGGGACGTAGGAACCCATATGGGAGAGAAGCACGATCAGGGCTGTCTGACGGAGAAAGGTCGACTTGCCGGACATGTTCGGTCCTGTGATCAGGGCAAAACGTCCCTTCTCCCGGGAGAATTCCAGGCTGTTCGGTACAAACTCCCCGGGAGGAAGGCTCTGTTCCACTACAGGATGCCTGCCGTTAATAATCGTCAGCGTTCCGTTCTCCACAAATACCGGTTTGGTGTATCCGTAGAGCAGAGCCGTGTAGGCAAAAGACTGAAAGCAGTCGATGTGGGCAAGCAGGCTGCCGAGAGCCAGAAGAGCAGGCAGCGCCTCTACTGCTCGTTCAGTAATTTCCCGATAGAGCATCCGTTCAAGCTCCTCGGCTTTGCTGTAGGCGGCAGATATCTCCTGCTCCAGTTCCAGCAGCCGGTCAGTTGTATAGCGCTCCCCGTTTACGAGCGTCTGCTTGCGGATGAACGAGCTGGGAACCTTGCCGGTCTGGGATTTCGTGACCTCGATAAAATACCCGATAATCTTATTATACTTGATCCGAAGTTTGCTGATGCCGGTCTCTTCCGCCAGCTGCCCGGCATAGCTGTCGAGAAATTCGACGCTGTGCTCCTTAATATTCCGCAGCTCATCAAGACGCGGGTCATACCCCTCCTTGATAACCTTCCCCTCGGAGAACGGGCCTATGACATCTTCATTTATGCTTATGCCGATGAGTTGGGAGAGCGAACGGACAGTCTCGATCTCCTCCTGAGAGAGATGGCGCAGAGCAAGCTCCTGCAGGGGTTCGGCAAGGGCGCTCAGTTCAGCAGCCGCATTCGCAGTAGCTGCAGCGGAGAGAAGGTCCCGCGGTGAGGCTTTATCAAGCGATAGACGGGCGCACAGTCTTTCAAGGTCGAGGACCCGGTTCAGCCCCGCCCTGACCTTCGTATGAATCTCCTGCGTATGGTAGAAGTAATCGACGTAGCGGTGGCGCACCCTGATCTGTTCAAGGGAATTGAGCGGAGAAAGGATCCATTTACGCAGCAGCCGCGTTCCGGCTGCTGTCCTGGTGTGTCGGATAGTGGAAAACAGCGTATATTTCTCGCTGTAGTCGCGCATATTGCGGATCAGCTCCAGATTTCTCTGGGAAGATTCATCAATGAGCAGAGCTCCGTTCTCCTGCTCTTTCCGGATAGACCCGATATGGACGAGGGCCTTCCCGGAGGTTTTCAGCAGATAGCTGAACAGAACCCCTGTTGAAGCTAGAGTCGGGTCGTGTTCACTGAAACCGAACTGCTGCAGGGAAACAGTCCCGAAATGCTTTTTCAGTAGCTCTTCAGCCTCCTCGATACTGAAATACCAATCGGGATATCTGCTGATCATCGTCCAGTCCTGGTCAACCGCTTTGCGGAACTGTTCATCTTCGAAGTAGACCGACTCCTGCAGCAGTATCTCACTGGGATGAATCTTTGCCAGCTCAAGCCTGAGATTTTCGTAATTATGGTCCCGTTCCACCGCTCCGGCGGCAACCTCTCCGGTGGAGAGGTCGGCATAGGTGTAGGATACCTGCTGCTTCAGGCAGGCTATTGAGAGGATGTAGTTGTTGCTCTCTGAAATAAGCAGATCGTCATCCACAACCGTTCCCGGCGTGATGATCTGAACCACTTCACGGTCTACGAGCCCGCGGCTGGAGGACGGGTCTGAGACCTGTTCGCAGACGGCAATCTTCTTCCCCGCCTCGAGAAGCCGCTTTATATAGCTTTTCGCCGCATGATAGGGTATGCCGCACATCGGGATACCGTTACGAGCAGTCAGGGTAAGGTTTAGAATCTGAGAAGCCTCTCTGGCGTCATCGAGAAACATTTCGTAAAAATCGCCGAGACGGAAGAACAGCAGCTCCTGGGGGTGGCTTTCCTTAATCTCCCGATACTGCCGCATCATCGGCGTATCGCTCATGCCGCGCTCCTTGCCGTCAATAGAGATTTGTACTAATCGCCAGCACCAGCTTCAGACCTGAAGCAGGGTTGGCTGGATTTTTCAGAATCTCCCCCGGCTGCCACTCAAACGTTCCATCGTCGTCAAAGGTGAAGTTCTTCGTCAGATACAGCCCCAGAGGAAAACCTGCGATTGCCAGTCGGATTCCCGCTCCGGTGGAAAAGTAGAAGTCGCTGATTTGCATCATTCCCAGATCATCGAGATCATCCATGTAACCGGTAGCGCTCGCATAGATTTCTCCCCACAGTACCTGTTCAGCTATCGGCATACTGAAATCAACGATAGTGTCCCAGAGAAATTCCAGATTGTAGATCGGAGATATCCCGCGGGCAACATTCATCCCATCGATGAACAGCTTCTCAGTCTGGGTCGCGCTCAACCCCCAGCTGCCGTTGTAATACTGAGGCAGAATGGCAGATACGGAGGTTTTTCCTGAAATCACCCCCTTAATGCTTCTCTGTTCAGTTCTCGGCAGGTCGAACAGGGTCAGGTAACCTGCAAGTGAGGAACCGGTCTTGATATAGTTGGAGGTGCCTCCGAGCAGACCGCCGGCATAAGTGACGGAATTCTGAAAAAGGTATCCTTCAGTGGTATTTTCGATAAGATCCCGCCCGTCCCAGGAGAAGTTGAGTCCCAGATGGTTGTTGAACCGCCACCGGTCGAGGTTTGAACGGATAATCGGGTTGAAGGGTCGGTACAGTGTGTCATCGTAGAGCACCTTTGAAAGGGATACATTGGTGCTGCCTCCCACGGTAAGCCGCCCGAAATCAGTGTGGAATGTATACCCTGTCGAAAGACCGAGAGAAAATTCCCATTTATCATAGCTCATCAGATGCTCTTCAGGTATGGAAATACCATCAGCTACCGCAGCCTGGTAATCGGTATAACTGTTGTACGGGTCGGGAGCGGCGATTCCTTCGCTGTACTCCTCATCAGAAAAGACATACCCTTCAATATCCTGCAGGATATTGTTCTTGGTGAAATGACCAGCCGACAGCATTATTCCCCCGCTCCAGCGCTGATTCAGCAGCCATCCCTCTTCAAAGGCGAAGCTGAGAGTCTGCTCCGAAGGGGAAACCTTGATACTGATGGAGAAGTCCTGCCCGTTGCCGAGGAAGTTCTTATCAATCCAGGAGAAAAAGCCCGATACGGGGAATTCGTCACCTGCTCCGCCGAACGTAGCCCCGAATTCAAGATCCACCTTGTTCGACTCGACGACGTTCAGTTCAATGACCACGGAGTCTTCTTCACTTCCGTAGAGCAGATCGTAGGTAACATCTTCAATAATGCCGGTGTTGTATATGTTTCTCATACTGGTCATCAGCTTGTCGATACTGAAAATATCGCCGGGGCTTATAACGAGTTCACGGTAGAGCACCTTGTCTTTCGTCTTCTCCTGCCCCTGGATGATAATCTGTTCAACAACGGACTGACTGCCTTCAGAGATGGAAACCTCGTAGGAAATTGTTCCGGCATCCTCGTCGCGGATCTCGCGCGTATTGATGTCGCTGCTTACATACCCGTCGTTCCAATAGAGCTTTGCAATACCTGAAATACTCTCCTGCAGCTTCACCGCATTGATAACCTTGCCCGGTTCGAGTGTTACGACTGCACGGATCTCCTCATCGCTGTATATTTCATTGCCGGTTATCTCGATGCCGCCGAAATTCCACTCCTGCCCCTCTTCTATCACGTAAGTAATTTCCAGCATCGTCTTTGAAGGATCATCCTGTTCAATCTCGTTACGCTGCACATTCACCACTCTGACATCGATAAAACCCCGTTCCTGATAATATTCGATAAGCTTCTCACGATCCTCCTGAATCTGCTCCTCAATATAGTTGCCGGGGTTGAAGAGCGACTGCTGCCGGGAGACGATAACCCTTCTGAGCGTTGTATCGGAAAATCTTTGGTTTCCTGAGAAGTTGATAGCTCCGATCTTCGACTGCAGCCCTTCGGTAATAAGTACCGTCAGCGATATCGTATTCTCCTCCGTATTAGTAACGAGATTGCTGACAATCTCGACTGAGGTAAATCCCTTGGATAGATACAGGTCCCTGATATTCTTCTCATTTTCCTTGATCTTGGCGCTGGTTGCGAAACTCTCTTCACTGATTGTCAGCACATCTTCAATATCGGCTGTGCGGACTGTAGAGTTTCCGGTAATAGAAAGATTGGAGATAATAGGAAGCTCAACGAACTGAAAAATGATAACGAGGTCCTCACCTGTTTCCCCTCCCTTCTCAGCCTGGGCGGAAAAGTAGGCGAAATACTGGAGGTTGAACAGTTCGCTCTGCAGGGAGCTGAAGAGGTCAGAGGTATAGCGCTTACCGAGATACTGATTGGTAATCTGACGGATCTCTGATTCGTCAACATGGTCCAGCCCCTCGAACCTTATGCTGTAAATCGGCTTATCAAGCCACCATTGATCTGTCTGAGTCTCCTCTGCCGGCAGCATGAGAACCGCAGAACATATGATGATACTGACCAGGATGATTACTTTCCTCAACATATACACCTCAATTTGATTAATTTACTACAGAGAGATATTTTTGGAAATGCCCAATGTCAGCGCATCGAGCATTTGGTAGGGCTGAAGCCCGGCAGGCTGCGTAGAGATACGCAGGAAGTAGAGCGGGTTCTCCCATTCGAGGCTCAGTTCCACATCGAGCCGCAGATCATCGGTCATAAAGAGACCGGACCCGTAGCGGTCGTTGGCAGAAAGGTGAAACATAGCTTGAAAGAAGATGTCGTTATCCATATATTTTCCCAGAAAAATACTGGTATTGTCGAGATACCGAGCTATCGGATTGATTGACAGCAGCTGCAGTTCGGACGGGGTTAGCGTATCCATGATAATATTCTGGAACACCTGTGTCCTCACGGAGAACAGGTCAAGCTGCAGGCCGTCACGGATACTATTCTCTAAATCGGAAATCGGGTCAAGCTCAATAACCCCCAGCCGCTGGAAAACGTCTCCGGCAAGCGCGGCAAGAGCCAGCGCTGAACTCAGGTTTGTCCCGCTGAAGTAGGCAGAAGGAAGAATATTCTGCCCGAGGATCTCGGCAATCTCATTGATCGACTTCACCGGGCGGGAGCTGAGAATGGGGGAAAGATTGCTTAAGGCGCTGTTCGGTACATCGAGAATAATGTCCACCTTCTCACCTGCCCGATCAAAATCTCTGAGCTTTGCGCTGAGGGAAATCTGCGGATCAAACCCGGACAGGTGGTCTTCATTAAAATTAAACCGGCCGGAGGTGATGAAAAAACTGCGCTGAAAGTAAAAAAGCTCACCGCCGAGAATCTCAAAACTGCCCGTTACTGAATAGTTTTTCGTCCCGGCAGCATAAGAGACGTTTAATTCCTGATTCTCCGCAACGGTCGCCCTGATTACAGGAAAATCACGGTTTGGAAAGACTGCCGAGACATTGTATCCTGTCTTCAGGATCAGGTCTGCAGAAACCGGTTTTTTATCCTCTTCCTGACGCCCGCCGGGCAGCATGCTGATAACCGCATGCTCCATTGCGATTGCCCCGCTTATGAGCATATCCTCACCGGCGCCGCCGAGGCTGATATCCCCCGATATCATCCCCTCGTATTCCAATCCGATATTTTTGATCGCGTGGGTGAAGAAAACGGTATTGTCCTGCGGTATCGAAAAATTGACATTGTAGTAGTAGGGAACTACGTACTCCATATCAATGGTAATATCAACGAGCACATAAGAATTTCCGACCTGAGAATAGAAGGGGTTGAGGTAGAGCGACTTCTCGCTGAGCGCGGCTGAGATATTGCGGGCTGTCGCAGTCTCCCGCAGCACACCCGAGCTTACTGCTACGTAGTCCATGCTCAGTTCACCGTAGAAATCGGGGTCGGATAAGGGACCGGTAATGACGAGACTGCCGTAGACATCTCCCTCCTCGAAATAGAGAAAGTCTGTGAACTTTATGACGGAATTCAGGTAGGGCAGAGAAAAACGCAGATCATTGCTCGCTATGGTCACCTCACCGTCGGAAAACTTACCGCTGAATGAAAGCGATACGGGAAGCGCACTATCTTCTTTCTGCCCTACAGAGGCAAATATCGTACCATCCGAGGAGAGTTTCACCGCAATTTCCTGCGTTACGCCCGCCGAAGCTGTCACTTCGCCGCCGCTGTACCGCAGTGATACGGGAAATTGGTCAAGCAGCGGTATGTCGTTGGACACTATACTGCTGATCATAGCCTCTGCAGAGATCTCCTGTGACAGCGGATCCCAGCTTGAAATGTCAGAAAGGCTGCTGAGGGGTGCAATTTCCGCATTCACATCAAGCGCGAAAGAAACCGTTCCGTTTCTCGTACGGAAGCTCTGCCGGCTTACGCTCTCAATGTAACCTGTCGCGTACTCATAGGAGAGTCTCAATTCTTCGATGGAGTTTTTCAAAAATGATCCAGAGAAGTTCTCTATGATGAGTTCACGCTCATCAGCAGCAATCTTCATCCTTCCCGAATAGGACAGATCGGCTATCATCCCCTCTTCAACTCTCAGCTCGGAGGAGATGCTGAACTGTTCTCGGGTTCCTTCGAAGCGAAGAAACCCCCCGGCGTACCCTGAACCGATACTACCCGGTAGGCGGCGCAAATCGGCAGATCGCAAATCTGCGGTAACCGTTAGAAGCTGATCATCAGCGGTGACAGAAACAGAGTACTGTTCATCAGCGTTGTACAGCGATGCTTCTGCACTCCCCCCCGACAGCTTACCGCCGGAAAACCTGTAGACGGCTGAGGCGCTGCCGGAAAGCGGTTTAACCCCGTCATCAAGGGTAAGCGATGCTATGCGGATACTCTGCGGAGTTGCCGAGGCTGATGCAATATCGAGAACAAGGGGTCGTTCACCGATGAACAGACCGCTGATGCGGGCAGCTGCGATATCAGCCTGGAAGCTCTCATCCTGAAGGGCAAAACTGCCCTGGGCCTGCAGTACCGGGGAGTTCTCCATTTCCACGATAAAAGCGGGGATCCTGAACTCCTCAAATGAAAAGGTTCCCCGTGCTGAAGATATCCCCGCCAGAGTCTGCTGCGGCAGCACTGCGGTAAATTTGGCAGTGCCGTCGGACCCGAAATCGAGGAACCCGGCAGCTTCAAACGCGGCGGCGTCAACAGAAAGCTCAAAAGGATAGCGTTGCCCCTCGACCTGAGCAAGGCCGGCAAAGAACACCTGGGCGGAATCACCCGCAGCCTCGTACGAACTCTCAATCACAAGTCCGGAAAGCACCCCCGTCTCAAGGGTGAAAGATCCGCTGAGAGGGTGTTCTCCGGATGCCATGAGCCTGACCTTCCCGGGCACTTTTCCCGTTTCCGTCTCAGCCGCAAGGTTCAGCTCATATGCAAGCGTAGAAGGAAAGAACAGACCGTCTGCAGTTATCCGGTAATCACCGTATAAGGAGCTGATCTGTTCAACATGAATGCGGTCTCTGTCACCGGACAGGGTAACCCGGACAGGTTCTTCGAGAGTAACCGCTCCTGATGATGCTCCGCTGATCAGCAGATCAGCCGAGAAGGTGAGATCAGGATCCCGCGACTGAAGAAGAGATGCAGTCAGGGTCCCATCCGCCCTAAGAGGTTCAATAAACTCACGGACAACGTCCGGTACTCTGCTTGAATCGGTGATTGATTCCGCTGCTGTCAGAAACTCTGCAAGTTTCTGATCATCGAGAAGAATCCGCCCCTCTGCTGATAATCCTTGCGAATCGTAGAGGGCGCTGAACGAAGCGTTTCCCGCAGTCAGTTCAGCCTCTATCCTCTCCAATGAAGAATCGCTGGCCAGCGAAACAGACATGTCCGGCAGAGCCAGCGGTATTGAGGATTCAACGGCTTTCAGCGCAGCGTCTGCCTGGATCATCCGTACGGCATCATCGTAGATGATATCCAGGACAAGGGAATGACCGGCAGAGTACTGTCGGGATGTTGAAGCCTGGGTGACTAGACTCTGAACCCCAGCAGAAAGCCGGGCGCTCACCCTATCCTGATCGTTGAGTACGTAGATCTGCAGCTCCTGCAGCAGGCTCTCGGCGGTCATGGTGTCCGAAGCAAAGGAAAGCTTCAGTTCTTCGGTGAGAAAGGAGGCATCGAGGAGCTGTTCGCCTTCGATCTCAATAAGAAGGGTCGATTCATCAGCCCAGCCTTCAGCCTGAAAACGCTGAATCTCAGGAGCGCTGTATGAAACCGAGGTCTGACCGCTTTCAAGCAGAAAGTTCAGCGTGCCTTTTGAGGGATTCCTGAAGGCTTCCCCGCTCAACCGCGGAACGTGCAGTGTCACTGCTTCTGTACGGTCAGAACCAGCAGCTTCCGGGAAGTATGAGAGCGGCACATGCGCATGAACAGCACCTGAATTCCAGATAAGGGATGAGAGTTCCACGGAAAACTCTGAAGAGGTTCTTAGGGAGAGCTGCGGCTCATCAAGCAGAAGAAGCGTCACATCAGAACCGGTATTTCCAAAAACTTCCGCCCCGCCTGCCGATACAGTTACCGCATAACGGTCAACCTCGGCCATCCTCTCAAGCTGCAGTTCTGCCGTATCTGTTTCAAAACTCAGCTCCTGCCCAAAAATCTCGCCGGAAACTCCTGCTGATCCGGCTGTGACTGAAGCGTTCAGAAGGTTCTTCATCCCGGCATCAGCCTCCACAGCAGCAGAAGCTTCTTCCACAGCAAGACGGAAATCTCCGCCGCTTTCTGAGCTGATCAAACCGCCACCTCTGACCATGCCCGCACTGATGCTGAACCCCGTTTCGGTGTGGAAAACCGAAAATGTCATCTCCTGAAAATCTGCTTCAACCGGCTGCAGTATACCTGAAGCGCGATCAATGGATCCTGATGCGGAGAAAGTTCCCGTTGAACTCCATGTTCCCTCGGCATCAATGCCGGCGGCTGCCGCAAGCCCCTGTACGGAATTATATGTGAGATTCCCGTCTTTAACCCAAGCCCGTATCTGAAGATTCTCCGCTGCAGCGGAAACAAGCCTGCGCAGCCGCACGGCGAAAAAACCGTCATTCTGCGTTGTTTCATCGGATAACCCTCTTAAGCGGCTGCTGAAGTCAGAAAGCAGTTGTTCGGTGAGGGAGGCTTCCACATTCCTCGCTTCGATTTCAATCAGGTGGGAATCCTGCGGTGTCAGCAGCAGGGCTGCCAGATTATACTTTAGGGAAAGCGAACCGGCTCTTACCACCTCTTCGCCATCCCGGGTACTGATACGAAGATCCTGCAGCTCAGCCCGTCTGAAGATATTTCCGCCGCCCGAGCTGAAACGGATATCCAGCCCGATGTGCTCCTCAACAGAGGATATCCAGCTGTCTATCTGACGCAGTGAGAGCACCTGCACGTACCGCACTGCCGGAAACGTCAGCGCAGCTGCTATGCCGAAGAGAAGTACGGCCGCCGCAAAGTGGTGTCTAATGCCTGATCTGATCATGCTGTCTATTCAGTATTCCTCTCTTTCGGACAGCTGTCCGAAAGGGCTCAGCTAGTTTCTGTCAGCGACGGCAGGGTATCCTGCCTTACGATACCCGCTCTCCTTGTGATGCAGAGGCATTTCTGCACCCTTCACTTATGTAACATGCAAGAAGGAAAAAGATTACCGTCAAGGATATATTTTTTTCACAATCTGGTGTATACAGTGAAGAATATGAGTGATTATACAGGCATTCTTCCACGGACCGTCGTGCTTGAAGGACTTGACGGCGCGGGAACCACAACCCAGGCGCAGCTGCTGGCCGAAAGGCTGAGAGAGCGGGGAACAGACGTCTGTCTGACCTGCGAACCGACCAGTTCTCCTGTAGGCACCCTGCTGCGGCAGGCTCTTCACGGCTTGCCCCCCCTGACTCCAAGAACGCTCGCGTTTCTCTTTGCTGCTGATCGCGAGCATCATATCTATAATCCTGAAGACGGGATTCTCCATCAGCTTGAACTGGGCCGAACGGTAATCAGCGATCGCTATCTCTTTTCATCCCTTGCGTATCAGTCGGTTGACACCCCCTACAGCGAGGTTGCTCTGCTCAACAGCCTCTTCCCGTATCCCCGGATGATCATCTATATCGATACTCCTGCCGAGGTGTGTATGGAACGGCTTAAAACACGCCCAAGCCGCGACCGTTTCGAGGAAATTACGTTTCAGAAAAAGGTCAGCGCCAGCTACGAGCGTTCCTTCGAAAAGCTCCCCTCAGGCTGCACTTTGCACCGATTTGACGGGAGCCTCTCGGTGGAGACGATTGCCCAGCAGATTTATTCCGCTTTCTGCTCCACGATAAGCATCGCGTCGCCGTAGGAGAAGAAGCGGTACTCCCGTTCAACAGCGGTCCGATAGGCCTCCATGATCAGCTCATATCCTGCAAACGCTGATACAAGCATAAGCAGGGTTGATTCGGGCGTGTGGAAATTTGTCAGCATCGCATCAACTGCCTTGAATTCATAACCGGGTGTTATGAACAGATTCGTTCTCCCCTCCCCTGGTTCGATAATTCCTTGCCCCTCAGCAGCTGATTCCAGCGTCCTCACTGCGGTTGTACCGACTGCGAGAATTTTCCCTCCGTTTCTGCGGGCGCTGTTTATCGCCTGTGCATGCTCAGGCAGTATATCGTAGCTCTCATAGTGCATCGTATGGTCGCTGATAAGCTGGGAACGGACCGGCAGAAATGTACCCGCTCCGACATGAAGCGTTACCGGGACTATCTGCGAGCCGTCTTCCCTGATGCGCGCCATCATTTCCCGGGTAAAGTGGAGTCCTGCTGTCGGGGCAGCCACTGACCCGATTTTTTCAGCATATACCGTCTGGTACCGGTCAGCATCGGCAAGAGTATCCTCTCTGCCGATATACGGCGGGAGCGGAACATGCCCGTAGCGTGAGAAGAAGTGCTCGTTGAGGGGAGGGTCCATCGCCAGGACCCTGCCGCCCTCTTCCTCTCCTACAACGGTTCCCCTGACTCCGCCGGGGAAAGTGATCACTCTTCCCGGTTTCAGCCGCCGGGTCTTATTCGTCATCACCGACCAGAGCGGCCTTTCCCGTTCTTCGAGAAACAGCACCTCCACTTCCGTGCCGGTCTCCAGACGCCCGTAGAGACGTGCGTGTCTGACCTTTGAGTTGTTGACCACCAGACATGAGGGGCGGTCAATACATGCGGGGAAATCACTCATAAGGGCGTGGGAAATTGTTCCCTTCCCCTTGTCCACCACCATCAGGCGGCTCTCTGACCGTCTGTGAGCAGGCTTCTGCGCTATAAGGTGATCGGGCAGGTCAAAATAGAAATCCCTGGTCTTCATCAGGCTCCTTTCCGGGCTCGATTCCGAGCAGTTCGTAGGCTGATCTTGTTGCAACTCTCCCGCGGGGCGTACGCTTCAGATACCCTTTCTGGATGAGGTACGGTTCGTAGAAATCCTCCAGCGACTCGATGGCTTCTCCGACGGATATAGCGAGCGTTTCGGCTCCCACCGGGCCCCCTCCGTAGAACTGGATAACAGCCCGAAGGATGCTGCGGTCCTGCTCCTCCAGTCCGTGACGGTCGATCCCCAGTTTTTCCAGTCCGAGTTTCACGATTGCGGGGGTTATGCAGCCGTCACCAAGCACTTCAGCATAGTCCCTCAGGCGTTTGAGCAGCCGGTTTGCGATTCTCGGAGTTCCCCTGGCCGCCCCGGCGAGCAGATCCACCGCTTCAGGGTCAATTTGGGTATCAAGCAGATGCGATGAGCGGATTATGATGCGGGCAAGCTCTTCCCGGGGATAAAAGCCGATTCTGGTGGTTATCCCGAAGCGGGTGTAGAGCGGGGATGCAACCTGGCCGGCTTTCGTGGTGGCTCCGATGAGAGTGAAATTGGGGATCGGAATCCTGATAGTCCGCGCGGCAGGGCCCTGTCCGATTACCCAGTCAATTTCAAAATCCTCCATCGCTATGTAGAGCATCTCCTCCATGACCGGTCTGAGGCGGTGTATTTCATCGATGAAGAAAATGCTGCCCTCTTTAATCGTCGTGAGAATTCCGGCAAGGTCCTTCGGCTTCTCGAGAGCCGGGGCAGAGGTCATTTTAATCTCCGCATGCATCTCATTGGCAATGATCGAGGCAAGGGTTGTTTTTCCGAGTCCCGGAGGGCCGCTTATGAACATATGGTCAAGCGAATCGCTGCGGTCCCGGGCTGCACGGATGAAGACTGACAGGTTCTCCTTTAGGCTCTCCTGTCCGAGGAAATCCTTCAGAAGCTTAGGCCGGAGAATATTCTCGTGCCCGTCCTCTTTCTCCTGAAAGGCGGGTGTCATCAGCTGATCCTGTTCCTGGTCCACGTATTACCCCAATCGCAGCAGTGACTGCGTAAACAGCTTTTTTTCGAGCACTTCAAGCGGTTCACCGCTTGAAGCGAACTCTTCGGCTGTCTCTTCAACAATACGGCGTACATCCCGCTTGTCATAGCCCATATCCGACAGTGACTGGATAATGTCAGAAACCATCTGCCGGGTCCGCGCAGCAGCCTGTTTCTGTACCCCCGTACCGGAAGTCCTGCCGTCATCTGATGCAGTGAGCCTGTTTCTCAGGGCGAGTATCATCTTCTGGGCAGTTTTTGTTCCAAGCCCGGGGACTGAAGTCAGCACGGCAAGGTTTCCGGTATCGAGGGCCTGCACGAAATCTGCGGGTGATATGCTCGAAAGGATCTTCAGCGCCTGTTTTGCACCGATACCCTGTACTTTGACTATCTCCTGAAAGAGACTGCGTTCGTCTGCGCTGCGGAACCCGTAGAGGATCATCGCATCCTCACGGTGCTGCAGGATAGTGAGCACTTTGCAGTATTCCCGTTCCTCACGCGGCAGCCGGGCAAAATACGCTGCGGTCAGCTGCGAGACCTGGAGTTCAAAGTCTACCGCCGCGGTGTGGATAATAAGCGTCTGCTCACGTGAGCTGAGTATGGTGCCGTATACGGCGTCTATCATCAAAGAAGCCCTCCATCCAAAATGGGGTCAGCCCAACCGCTGCCGGTAGACCGCATGGTTATGATAACAGATAGCAGCTGCAAGCGCATCAGCGGCATGGTCCGGTTTCACAATCACCGATTGGCCGAGTATGATCCGCACCATCTCCTGAATCTGATGTTTCTCAGCCCTGCCGTTACCGGTCAGCGCTGTCTTAATCTGCAGCGGCGTGAATGTCTGCAGCGGTATGCCCCGCTCTGCAGCAGCATACCCGATTGCGCCGATAACTTTGGCTATCGGTATGGCGCTGCTGATGTTTTTGAAGAAGTAAATGTCTTCTATACTGATTTCTGTCGGTTTGAATCTGTCAGCCAGATTCAGGAATTCACAGGTAATGGAGTAGATTCTCTGTTCAAGAGTACAGTCTGTCCCGGTGGCGATAGTACCGTATGAGCGGAGAACGAGTTTCTGACTGTGAGCTTCGATCACCCCCCAGCCGGTTTTCGCCAAGCCGGGATCGATCCCCAGAATGATCATCTACATCAGTCTTCCGGCTCGTAGTCATCGGCTATGTCAAGGTTGGTCGAGACGTTCTGAACGTCATCCAAATCCTCGAGGCGGTCGACAAGACGGAGCACCTTGTGCGTCTGTTCGGTATCGAGGGTGACGGTGGTGTCGGCAACTTTCGTAGCTTCAGCCGACTCCTCTTCATACCCGGCTTTCTGCATGGCTTCCAGGACGGTAAGAAAGTCATCCGGTTCGGTTATCACTTCGTAGTACTCTCCCTGAAGCGTCACGTCCATTGCGCCGGCTTCAAGGGCTGCCTCAAAGATCTGCTCCTCCGACCACGCTCCTGCAGGATACTGAATAATGCCTTTTCTGCTGAACAGATAACTGACACAGCCTGACTCACCGAGGTTTCCGCCCGATTTGGTCAGGACGCTCCTCACATCCGCGGCGGTTCTGTTCTTGTTGTCGGTCAGCGCATCAATCATGATAGCCACTCCGCCCGGACCGTACGCTTCGTAGACCAGTTCCACATAATCTACGCCCTCGAGATCACCGGTTCCCTTTTTAATTGCCCGGTCGATGTTGTCCTTCGGCATATTCTCAGCCTTGGCTTTCAGCACGGCTGCCCGCAGACGGGGATTCGAATCGGGTTCACCTCCCCCGAGTTTGGCGGCAACGGTTATCTCTTTGATGATCTTGGTAAAGACCTTTCCCCTTTTTGCGTCTGCAGCGCCTTTTTTATGCTTAATAGAGGCCCATTTACTGTGACCGGACATAAAAACTCCTTCCTGAAGCGGCTAGTGCCACCAACGTATCACAGCTGAAAAACAGCTGTCAAGTCTATCGAATCAGGCAGCAGGTGACTGGTGTCATCGAGTTCGATGAACAGGTCAACGAGCAGCGCATTCAGCTGCAGCAGCCCGATTCGGGTGGTCCTGAAAGAGCCCGCACTGCGCTGCAGCAG